>JAPPKR010000027.1 GCA_028819835.1 bacterium
GAGCAGCATCTCCCGCGGCTCGAAGCCGACGTCGAGAGTGGACTGGAGGTTCATCCCGCCGTCCTTCACTTCGACGATCCGGAGACGGCTCCGGTCATCCAGCAACGAGTAGATGTAGAAGCCGTCGGTCTTGACCACGTCGGCCTCGTCCACCCCGGCCACCTGCACGTTGGTGCCGGTGAAGGAAGGCGCAGACTGCGAACTTGTGGTGGCGGCGGCCGCGTCAGCTTCGGCGGCAGCCATTGCTTCCTCGGCTACGGCATCGTCAGACCTCCAGATCGACGGCCCTCCGTCCAGCCCGTAGGGTCCCACCAACTCCAGGGCGTTCTCGATGTAATAGCTCAGAATCGCGTCGCAACTCGCGAAGGTGCGCAGCCCGACCGTGACCAGGACGGGACCCCCGTTGCCCGCCGTGGCGCCGGTAGTACCCGGTGTGGCGGAAGTCGGTTCTTCTGCGCGGGTTGTGTCGGTTGTAGCGGCAGTGGTGGCGGGGGCGGTTGTCGTGGTCTGACCCTCGTCGTCAGTACCACAGGCCGAAGCCACCAGCAAGACCGCCAATGCTGCGGTCAGCAAACGTTTCATGGTCTCCCCTTTCAAGTCTTTTTTCTCCCCTTTGCAAATCTCACACTAGGCATGGACAAATCCCTATTACCTGTCGTTCCTCCCTCCCCTACCAAGACGCCTCCCGGGGGGCGATGTTTCCCCCCGATCGGCCTATCGACGAGCGGCGGAAGCCATCTCACCCACCAGGCCTGCCAGGGACCGGGCCGCGTCCTCCTCGTCGGAGGACTCCAGGACCCGCCGGACCAGGGCGGTCCCCACTATGAAGCCGTCTGCCAGCCCGGCGGCGATCGCGGCCTGCTCGGGGGTGGAGATGCCCACTCCCAGCACCACCGGGATGTCGGTCACCTCGCGGATTCCCTCCACCAGCCTCTCCACGCGGCCGCTCCACTCCCTCCGCTCTCCCGTGACGCCTAGGTTGGCGACCGCGTATATGAAGGACGGCGCCGCTTCGGCCACCGCCCTGATCCGGTTGTATCCGGAGGTGAGCGCCACGAAAAGCACGAGGCCCAGGCCGTTACGGCGGGCCGCCTCACCCAATGGGGCTGCTTCGTCGAAAGGAAGGTCGGCGACGATCAGCCCCGCCGCGCCGGCCTCCGCAAGGCGGTCGCAGAACCGGTCGGCGCCCCGCCGGAACACCGGATTGGCATAGGTCATCGCCAGCGAGGGAAGGCCGGTGGTCTCCGCCACCTCCCCGAGAATGGAGAGGCTGCGGTCCAAGGTAGCCCCCTCCGAGATGGCCTGCTCGCTCCCCCGGCAGATGACCGGCCCGTCCATGAGCGGATCCGAGTACGGTATCCCCACCTCGAAGCCGTCGGCGCCGGCCTCCGCCATAGCTCCGAACAACCGTGTGGAGGAAGCCGGATTGGGAAGCCCGGCAGTGAGGAACGGCAGGAACACCGCCCGGTCCTCCTCACGGGCAACGGAAAAGAGATCCGCGATCCTCTCCGCACCCGAACGCATCCGCGCCGCCGCTGCCCGCTCGTGGTTGCTCACAGGCGTTCCACCAGCATCTCCATGTCCTTGTCGCCCCTCCCCGAGAGGTTGATCAGCACCGTCTTGTGACGGAGAGACGCGGCCTCCCTTGCCACCCAGGCAACCGCATGGGCGCTCTCCAGGGCGGGGATTATCCCCTCGGTCAGGGCAAGGAGCCTCACCCCGTCCAGCGCCTCCCGGTCGGTCACCGAGACGTAACGGGCCAGGCCCACCTCCTGGAAGTAGGAATGCTCCGGCCCCACCCCCGGATAGTCGAGACCCGCCGATATGGAGTGGGCCTCGAGTACCTGCCCATCATCGTCCTGGAGCATGTAGGTGCGAGCGCCGTGCAGGATCCCAGGGCTTCCCGCTCCGATGGAAGCACCGTGGCGGCCCGTTCCGATCCCCTCTCCGCCGGCCTCCACTCCCACCAACTCCACTCCGGTCCCCGCCAATGGCCAGAACATGCCGATCGCATTGGAGCCGCCCCCCACGCAGGCCACCGCCACATCGGGCAGTTGCTCGGACTGGCGCAGCACCTCGTCGCCGATCACTTTCTGCAGTTCCCTGACCATCCACGGGAAGGGATGTGGTCCGACCACCGAACCGATCACGTACTGGGTCTCCTCCACGGTTCGAGCCCAGTCCCGCATCGCCTCGCTCACCGCGTCCTTGAGCGTCCCCGCCCCCGACGCCACCCCGATCACATCGGCGCCCAGGATCTGCATCCGCGAGACGTTGGGCGCCTGGCGGCGGATGTCCACCTCCCCCATGTACACCTGGCACTCCAGGCCCAGCACCGCCGCGGCGGTGGCGGTGGCCACCCCGTGCTGTCCCGCCCCGGTCTCGGCGATGATGCGCGGCTTCCCCATGCGATGAGCCAGGAGTCCCTGCCCGAGGGCGTTGTTGATCTTGTGAGCGCCGGTGTGCGCCAGGTCCTCCCGCTTGAGCCACACCTCGACTCCCAGCCGTTCGCTGAGCCGATGAGCCGGATACAGGGGAGTGGGACGTCCCACGTACAGTTCCAGCAGTCGGTGATACTCGCCGACGAACAGCGGATCGGCCCAAGCCGCGGCGAACTCCGCCTCCAACTCCTCCAGCGCGGTCATCAGGGTCTCGGGCGCGAACCGCCCCCCGTACTCCCCGAAGCGACCCCTCGGGTCGGGACGGTGCAGTCTGGCTCTCATTGTCCTTTGGCCTCTCTCACGAACGCCTGTATACGAGCGGGATCCTTCACTCCCAACTCCGACTCTAGATGGGAGGAGGCGTCCACGCCCCATGGTTGCAGCTTTTGAATCGCCTCCGCAACGTTGTGGGGACCCATTCCCCCGGCCAGGACCCACCTCCGCCGGAGGGGCGGCAGGGCGTCGTGGTCGAAGGTCCGGCCCGTGCCGCCGTGCCGGCGGGCGTCGGCGGTGTCGAGAATGGGAATCTGGGAGCCGGGCACGTGGTCCACCGAGACCCCTGCAGAGCCCACCCTCACGGGCCTGAGCACCACCAGACCGTTGCGAACCCCCGCCTCGGCTGCCTCGGCCTGATGCTCCCCATGGGGCTGCACGCCCCCCGCACCGACCCGCTCGGCCAACTCCATCAGGTCTCCGGGGCTCTCATCCACCGTCACCACAATCCCGGGAATCGGAGAATGCTCGGCCAGGGCCCTGGCCCGTTCGACGGTGATGCAACGCGGGGTGCCGGGGGCAAGAACCAGCCCGACCGCGTCGGCGCCCGCCGCCACCGCCGCCTCGAGGTCCGCAATCTGGGAGATCCCGCACACCTTCACCCACACCATCAGACCGCGCCCCTCATCTGCGACACCAACTGCCCGGGCCGGCCGGCGCGCACCAACGCCTCCCCCACCAGGACGGCGTCGTAACCCGCCTCGGCCATCATCGCAGCCTGGGCGGGGGTGTGAATGCCGCTCTCCGCCACCTTCACCGAAGCCCGGGACAGATACGGCGCCACCCGCCGGGCGGTTCCCAGATCGACGGTGAAGTCGCGCAGGTCCCGGTTGTTGACTCCCACCACCCGGGCGCCGGCTTCGATCGCCCGCTCCGCCTCCGCCGGATTGTGCACCTCCACCAGCGCCGCCATCCCGGCCCGGGAGGTCTCCTCCAGGAGGTCCTTCAACTGCTCATCGCCGAGGATCGCCACGATCAGCAACAGGGCGTCGGCGCCGATGCGACGCGACTCCCACACCTGGGCGGTATCGAGAATGAAGTCCTTTCGGATCACCGGGATCCCCACCGCCTCGGAAACCGCGCTCAGGTCTTGATTGGAACCCGAGAAGTGCTCCGGCTCGGTCAACACCGAGACCGCCGCCGCACCGGCCTGCTCGTAGATCTTGGCCTGGCGCACCGGGTCAAGTCCTGCGGCCAACACACCCCGGGATGGAGACTTCCTCTTCACCTCCCCGATGACCGCCAGCCCGGCGCCGACCAGGGCGTCGTCGAAGGCCCGGAGCGGCCGGCGGGCGGAAGAATCGGGCCGCGGTCGTTCCCGAAGCCGAGCGATCCGACGGCGGGTTGAGGAAAGGATCTCGTCCAGCATGGCCGCCAATACTACGAATCCACCAAAGGCACAGAGTGGGGGTTGGGGGCGTCAGAAACCGAACAGCTCGCGGCACGCCCGGACCGCGCCGTCGCTGTCCCCGCCCACCGGATCCACCTCGAAGGAGATCACGCCGTCGTATCCCTCGGACTCCAACACTCCCCGCAGGTGCGCGAAGTTGATCTCACCGGTGCCCGGCTGTCCCCGCCCGGGAACGTCGGCCACGTCGAAGCGGGCCATCCACGGAAGCGCCTCCCTCAGGTGGTCGGTCAGCCGCCCGCCGGAGAGCTGCTGGTGGAAGCAGTCGAACGCCAGCCGCACCTGGGGATGGTCGACGGCCCGACACATCGCCAGGGTGATCCCCACCTCATTCCAGAAATACCCGGGAACGTAGATGTTGTTGATCGCCTCCACCACCAGGGTGATCCCGGTTCCCTCCACCAGTTTCACCGCCTCCTCGAGTCCGTCCACACATGACTGGTAGCGGGCCTCCCAGCGAAGGGGCGGCGGCTTTCTGATCACCCCGCCCGGCCCTATGCCGTCGCTGAAGGTGTGCAACTGGGAGGCGCCGACCCGGTGGGCCGCCTCCACCGAGGCGGAGAGTTCCTCAAGCACCCGGTCCCGTTGGGAGGGGTCGGCCAATCCGGACTCCCGGTGCCCGAAGAAGCTTCCCAGGGCCACGCCCTCGGTCCGACCGGTCTCAGCCAGCAGGTCTATGTCCAGGTCTCTCCAATCCCAGAGGTCGACCTGGTCGAAACCGTGGGACGCCGCCTTCCGTACTCGGTCCGCGAACGGGAGATCAGCCCACATGAACTGGAGACTGATCGAGTACTTCATCACACTCCCCCGGCGGTGGCGCCCCCGTTCACGAACAAGGTCTGTCCGGTGATCATCCTCCCGGCGGGCGACGCCAGAAAGGCCACGGCGTCGGCGATGTCGGCAGGAAAAATCGGCTGGGTGAGCATCTGGCCCTCGGCCACCAGCCGCAGGTACGTTTCGGAAATCTCGGCGGTGGTGACCTCGGTGGTGACCAGGCCGGGTCCGACCGCGTTGACCGCGATGCCGAAGGGGCCCATCTCCCTGGCAAGACTGCGGGTCATCACCGACACCGCCCCCTTGGAAGCAACGTAGTGCATCAGGTCGGCCATGCCGAAGGTGATCACGTTTGACGAGAGGTTCACGACCCGTCCCCCGCCCGAGGCCTTCATCGGCTCCAGGACCTCCCGGCAGAGGAGGAAGATCGAGTCCACGTTGACTTCCATCACCCGCCGCCATTCGGCCATGTCGATCTCCCAGAAGGGCCGGCGGGCAATCCCGGCGAAGAGTCCCGCGTTGTTGATCAGTATGTCCACCCGGCCGTTTCGGTCGACCACCTGCCGGACGGCGTCCTTGACCCCCTCCTCATCGGTGACGTCCAGGAGTTGAGACTCCGCCCGTCCGCCTTCGGCCCGGATGACTTCCACGGTCTGTGCGGCCGGCGCCAGGTCGAAGATCTCCACAGTCGCCCCCCGGGAGGCCAGCTTCTCGGCGATCTCCCGCCCTATCGCCCGGGCGCCCCCGGTGACGATCGCCACCTGCCCGGACAGGTCCGTCCTCCCGGTTCCTGCCTTCATGCCTGCCTCCTTCCCGGGATCACTCCACTATCACCAGCGCCGTGCCGACCTCGACCGTCTCTCCCTCCGGCACCAGTATCTGCACAACCGTCCCCTCTTCCGGCGACTCCAGGTCCACCTCCACCTTCTCGGTCTCCACCACCGCGATCACATCTCCCACCTCGACCTCGTCTCCCACTTCTATCTCCCATACCACCACGGTCCCCTCCTCCATGGTCAGGCCCCACTTGGGCATCAGGATGTTCTTTGCCATCTGTGTTCTCCCTTCTCCTAGGTGGGCGATCGCTTGCGGTCAGAACGACTGTCGGCGGGCGGTCGGTCGCTTCACCGTGGCCCGGATACCGTCGGCGATCCGCCCGGCGTCGGGGATGACAAAACCTTCCATCTCCGGCGCGTAGGGCATGGGTGTGTTCGTCCCGCACACCCGGACCACCGGGGAGCGGAGGCAATCCCACATCTCCTCGGCGGCCATCGCGGCGATCTCCGCCCCCATCCCTCCCCGGCCCGGCGCCTCGTGCGCCACCACCAGCCGCCCGGTCTTCCGGAGCGAGGAGGCGAGCAGCCCCCGGTCGAAGGGAACCAGCGAACGAGGATCCAGCACCTCCACGGAGATGCCCTCGGCCTCGAGACTCTCCGCGGCCTCCAGTGCCGCATAGAGCGTGTGAAGATAGGAGACCACCGTGACGTCGTCTCCCTCCCGGACCACCCTTCCCACACCCAGCGGCAACGGATCGACCTGGTCGGGGACCGGGTCGCGGCGCCCATAGAGCAACTTGTGCTCGAAGACCATCACCGGATCGGGGTCCCTGATGGCAGCCTTCATGAGGGCCTTGGCGTCCCCGGCGTTCGAGGGCGCCACCACTTTGATGCCCGGCGTGTGGACGAACCATGCCTCGAGGCTCTGGGAGTGCTGTCCGGCGGTGGCCCCCGCAGTGCCGGTCACCATCCTGACGGTCACCGGCGCCCCGATCCTCCCCCCGGTCATGTAGCACGTCTTGGCCGCCTGGTTGACCAGCATGTCCATGGCCAGTGTCACGAAGTCCCCGAACATCACCTCCACCACCGGACGCGCCCCCACCAGGGCGGCGCCCACCGCCGCGCCCACGATGGCTTCCTCGGAGATGGGGGTGTCGTAGACCCGATCCGGCCCGAACTGTCTCTGGAGTCGTCTAGTAACCCCGAAAGCCCCGCCCGCCTCTCCTATGTCCTCTCCGATGAGAATCACATCGGGGTCCCTCTCCATCTCCTCGATCAGCGCCTCGCGGATGGCGTCCCGGTATGGGAGACTTCTCATCGGAGCGCCCTCCCATCGTGGGTCTCCATGTACACGTCCTCCAGGGCCTCGGCAGGAAGCGGGTGGGGACTGCCCTCGGCGAAGCCGACAGCTTCGTCCAGTGTCTCCTCGACTCCGGCTTGCACCTCCTCCAGCAGTCCGTCGTTCACGCCCTCTGCCCGCAGATGCTCCTCGAACAGCCGAAGCGGATCGCGGGCCAACCACTCCTCGAGCTCTCCGGGCGGGCGGTAGCGGGCCATGTCTCCTTCGTAGTGACCCCGGTGGCGATAGGTCCTCGCCTCGATCAACGTGGGGCCCTCCCCGGCCCGGGCCCGTTCGACCGCTGCCAGGGCGACTTCTCTCATCTCGAGGACGTGGTTTCCCTCCACCACCACTCCCTCCATCGCGTAGGAGTCGGCCCGCCGGGCTATCTCGGTGATGGGCTGGTGCTTGTGCTGGGGAGTGAACTCCCCGTAGAAGTTGTTCTCGCATACGTACACCACCGGCAGCGACCACAGGGAAGCCAGGTTCAACGACTCGTGGAAGCTCCCCTCGTTGGTGGCGCCGTCCCCGAAGAACGAAACCGCCACCCGCCCCCTGCCCTCCCTCTTCTTCTGGAGCGCGGCGCCGGTGGCGAGGGGAATCCCCCCGCCGACGATGCCATTGGCGCCCAGGAACCCCAGTTCGACGTCGATCAGGTGCAAGGACCCCCCCTTGGCGCGGTTGTAGCCGTCCTGGCGGGCATACAGTTCGGCGTACATCCTGGCTGGGTCGGCGCCCCTGGCCAGCATGTGGCCGTGGCCGCGGTGGGTGCTGGTGATCACGTCCCCGTCCTCGAGAGCCGCGCACACTCCCACGGCAACCCCTTCCTGGCCCACGTAGGGATGCAGGAACCCGGGGATAAAGCCCTGCTGACGCAGGTGGGCGGCCCGCTCCTCGAACCTGCGGATCAGATACATCGACCTGTACAGGTCGATCTTCTGTTCCAGGCCCAAGGCTTGATCGATCATCCCGTTCATAGTAGAAGTTCTGACCGAAGCCTGAAATCGAGGGTGACCGCCCCCTAGGCGTCCACCAACGGGAGGGCCCGAACCCGGGCGGGCGCCTCCCCGCCCTGCCAGCGGATCCGGACCTCGTCTCCGGGATCGGCTCCCCTCCTGATGAGGGAGAGCCCCACCGGCGCCATCAACTCCAAGGACTCCGCCACGGAAGTGATCTTGCCCACCTTCCGCTCACTCCATACGTCGGCTCCCTCGGGAGGGAGGAGATTGGTCCTCACCTCGAGGCCCCGCAGGGTGCGGTTCACCCGCCCGCGGCTGTCGATCCGGGCAGCCAACTCCTGGCCGAGGTAGCACCCCTTGTCGAAGGAGATCGCCGCGTCCGCCAACTCCCCGGTCTCCTGGGGGATGGTCCGGTCGTCCAGGTCCCTGGCCACCTCCGGCTCGCCGCTCTCCACCCGTACCGCCCGCCAGGCAAGTTCTCCCACCGGTTTGATCCCCCTGGGCGCCTCGCCGGTGAAGAACACCCTCGGCGTACCGGCCAGAGGGGCCGACGCCCGGAATTCCTCTCCTTTGGGTTCCCACCCACCTTGCTCCAGGGTCTCGGTCCAAGGAACGGTGGGCCCCACCAGGGCGGAGACCGGCCGGGGATCGAGGCGGACCTTGGCCTTGATGCGGATCCGGTAGTACCCGAGGGTCTCCGAGAGCTCCGCACCTTCACCCCGGCCGCAGACCAGCCCCAGCCTGTCGCCCTCTTTCAACACCCACAGTGAGAAGCGGACCATGCCCCGGGGAGTCAGGAGGAAGGAGCGGCACACCCCCCACTCCGAAAGCTCCTCCACGTCCGCCGAGACCAGGCCCTGAAGGAACGAGACCGCATCCGGTCCCTCCACCCACACGACCTCCCAGCGGCCCGACACCAGCCCGCACTCCCTGCGGAGGGCCAGGTACTCAGCCGTCACGTTCCCGAAGCTGTCGGGCACAGCGGATCCGGCGGCGACTGGACTCCCGAGTCCCGGATCAGCCACGGGCAGCCAGGGCGATGGCGGCCAGCGGCGCCGCCGCTTTGTTCATGGTCTCTTCGTACTCGAACCCGGGCTGGCTGTCGGCCACCACTCCCCCGCCGGCCTGCACCCAGGCCGAACCGTCGGCCACGATCACGGTTCGCAGGCAGATGGCGGTGTCCATCGTGCCGGAGAAGTCGATGTAACCCACCGCCCCGGCGTACGGTCCTCGAGCCACCGGCTCCAGTTCGTCGATGATCTCCATGGCCCGCACCTTGGGCGCTCCCGACACCGTCCCGTGGGGAAAGGTCGCCCTCAGGGCATCCACGGGACCCACATCGTCCCGGAGGGTCCCCGAAACAGCCGACACGATGTGCATCACATGGCTGTAGCGCTCTATCACCATCAACTCGTCCACCTGCACGGTGCCGAACTCACACACCCGCCCCACGTCGTTTCTGGCCAGGTCCACCAGCATGACATGCTCGGCCCGCTCCTTGGGATCGGCCAGTAGTTCCTCCGCCAGGGCGGCGTCCTCGGCGGGCGTGGCTCCCCGGGGGCGGGTGCCGGCGATGGGACGGGAGTGGACCTTGCCGTCCCGAACCCTGGTCATCAACTCCGGCGACGACCCCACGATCTCCACCTCCGGGGACCGCACATAGAACAGGTAGGGGGAAGGGTTGATGAGCCGCAGCGCCCGGTAGATGTCGAAGCTGTCCCCCGAAAAAGGCAAGGTGAGCCGCTGGCTGGGAAGCACCTGGAAGACGTCGCCGGCCCACACGTAGTCGCGGGCCTTCACCACCGCCGCCTCGTACTCGGGACGGGTGAAGGTGGAGACGAAGGGCGGGGTGGGCGGCAACTCGGGCACCACCGGTTGAAGGTCGTAATGGTGAGGCGCCGCCAGGCGGGCCGCATCACGGGACAGCAGGTCGACGGCTTCCCGGTAGCCGCTCACCGGGTCCTCGCCCACATAGATGTTCCTCATCAGGGTGATGGTCTGTGAAAAGCGGTCGATCGCCGCCAGTCCGCCCAGGAAGTGCCACAGCATCTCGGGGAGTCCCCGGTCGTCGGGAGGCCGGTCGGGCAGATGCTCCACGTAGCGGACACAGTCATATCCCAGGTATCCCACCATCCCCGAATACAGCGGCGGGAACCCGGGCATCTCGGGCAGGGCGAACTGCCGGTGCAACTCCTCCAGCACCTCCAGGGGGTCTCCCTCCGGCAACTCGATATTGGCTCCGGTTATCTCGCACTTTCCGTCCCGGGCGGTGAGGATGAAGGCCGGGTCCCAACCAACGAACGACCAGCGCGCCCAGCGCTCTCCTCCCTCCACCGACTCCAGGAGGAACCCCGGTTGGTCTGTTGCCAGCTTCTGGAAGACCGTGAGGGGAGTCTCCCGGTCGCCGATCAGGCTGACCGCCACGGGCACCACCCGGCATCGGGCGGCCAGGTCCAGGTATTCGTCGAGGGAAGGGGTGACCGTGAGGTTGTTCATACCGAAGGGGTGGCTGAGGGGAGGCTTGGGGGGGAACTCGGGCTGTTTGTTAGATCTCTGTGAGATTACTGAGCAGGGGGAGCGCCGCGAAGAGGTTGGAGATAACTCTCGACAGCCAGCTGAGACCGTTGAACATCATCAGCACCCCGAACGCGGTCATCAGGACCCCGGCGACCACGATGAGCGGGCGGCTGATCTTTCTGACCACCGCAAAGGCCCCGAAGGCCTTGGAGAGCCCGATTCCCGAGAGTACGAAGGGAACCCCTATCCCCAGGGAGAAGACGAACAGGAGGAGCATGCCCGCTAGGACCGTGTCCTGGGCGGCGGCGATCGCCAGCACCCCTCCCAGGATCGGGCCGATACAGGGAGACCAGCCG
>JAPPKR010000011.1 GCA_028819835.1 bacterium
GTGGGGTCCCGTGCTGGAGGTCTCCTCCACTCCCCGGGCGGCCCGGGACGCGGCCGGAAGGGAGGGGACCGACTGGGTGGGCCTGCTCTCCGACGGGATGATCCGGGGCTGGGCGCCCGTCTCTGAACTGGAGGGGGTCTCCTCCCTTGAGGAGTTGGCAGCCCGCCCCTTCTCCGCCCCGATCCGCCGGAACTCCACCCTGCGGCAGGCGTTGGACGCCATGGTCGGCGCCCGCTTCGCGTCGGCGGTGGTGGCCGAAGACGGCTTCTACTGTGGGCTGGTCGACATGAAGACGGTCTGGGAGGCGTTGGGGTCGTCGGACGAATGAGGACCGGCGCATGAACCTCTTCAACTGGGAGTGGGTGGCCCGCAACTGGAGTTCCATCCTGGAGAGGACCTGGGAGCACGTGTTCCTGACCGGGGTGGCGGTGGGGGTGGGGACGGTGATCGCCATCGGACTCTCGCTGGCGGCCGTTCGGCGGCGCCGCTGGTACGGGCCGATCACAACCGCCACCAATGTCCTCTACACGATCCCCTCCCTGGCGTTGTTCGCCTTCCTGGTGCCGTTCACCGGCCTCTCCACCCTCACATCGGAGATCGGCCTGGTCAGCTACACCCTGCTGATAATCGTGCGAAACACCGTGGCGGGGATCGACGGCGTCTCGGCGGGGGTCAGGGAGGCGGCGGACGGGATGGGGTTCACTGCCCGCAGTCGTTTCTGGAAGGCGGAGTTTCCCCTGGCCCTGCCGGTGATCATGGCAGGGATTCGCATCGCTTCGGTCACCACGGTGGGACTGGTGACCATCACGGCGATCCTGGGCCAGGGGGGCCTGGGGTTCTTCATCCTGGCGGGCCTCCGAAGTTTCTTCTGGACCCAGATAATCGTCGGGACACTGGGCTCGGTCCTGCTGGCGGTGGTGATCGATGTGGGACTGCTGCGGGTCGAGCGCTTGCTGACCCCCTGGAGCGGGAGCAGGACGGCATGACCGACCGTCCGCTCACCGAGGAACTCAAGCTGTTCTTGGGCGATCCGGAGACTTGGTGGGGACCGGGGAGCATCCCCCTCCGGCTGGCCGAGCACCTGTTGTTGTCGGCGGTGGCGGTGATCGTCGCGGCCGCCCTGGTCATCCCCGCCGCCCTGTGGGCGGCTCACCGGAGGCGGGGGATCGCGGCGGCTTCGGCGGTGGTCAATATCGGCCGGGCGGTCCCGACCTTCGGAATCCTGGTGATCGTGGTGGTGTGGCTGGGGTTGGGCCCCTGGCCCGCCCTGGTGGCTCTCGTGGCCTTGAGCGGACCTCCGATGTTCACCAACACGGTGGCAGGAGTCCTGGCGGTTGACCCCGCGGTGTTGGAGTCTGCTCGGGGGATGGGGATGACCGGAGGGCGGATCCTGAGGGAGGTGGAGTTGCCCCTGGCCCTGCCGGTGATCTCCGAAGGAGTGCGGATCGCCACTTCCCAGGTGATAGCCACCGCCACCCTGGCCGCCTTGGCGGCGGGCGGGGGCCTGGGTCGCTTCATAGTGGACGGCTTCGCCAAGCGGGACCAGGGAGAGTTGTTGATCGGGGCGGTGCTGGTGGCCATCCTGGCGGTGGCGGCGGAGAGGGCGTTTACCCGCGGGCAGCGCCGTCTGACTCCGGCGGGCGTCCGCCCCGGGGTCGGCGGGTAGGACGTCGGCCGGGAGAAGAGGGACCCAGGGGCCGGTACCATGTTCCGGGAGGCGGGCGCCTGCAAGCGGTTCCTGCCCACCAACTATTGACAGGAGATGGATACCCATGTTGCATTTGTTGCGCAAGGGCGTCGTTGGGGCGACCCTTCTGGCTTTGGCGCTGCTGGCCGGGGCCTGCGGGTCGGGTGACGACGCCGACGGCCCCACCATCGTGGTGGCCTCCTTCAACTTCGGAGAGAGCCTGATACTCGGTGAGATCTACGCCCAGGCGCTGGAAGACGCCGGCTATGCGGTGGAGAGGAACCTCGGTCTGGGATCTCGGGAGGTCGTGAAGCCCGCCCTCGAGTCGGGGGAGATCGGCCTGGTCCCCGAATACACGGGAAGCCTGGGCAACTTCCTCGGCGTGGTGCCGACCGCCGACGAGCAGTCCACCTGGCAGGAAGTCAAGGACGCCTTCGAGGCCAATGGAGTGACGCTCCTCGCCTACGCCCCCGCACAGGACAAGAACGGGTTCGTCGTAACCGGCGAGACGGCGGCCGCTCTCGGCCTCGCCAACGTCAGTGACTTGGCGCCGCACGCCTCCGACCTGGTGTTCGGGGGTCCGCCGGAGTGCCCCGAGAGACTCAACTGCCTCCCCGGCCTGGAGAGCGTTTACGGTCTGGTGTTCGCCGAGTTCAAACCCCTGGACGTGGGGGGTCCCCTCACCGTGGCGGCCCTGGAGGGAGGCGATGTCGATGTGGGGGTGCTGTTCACCACCGACGGCGTCATCGCCGCCAAGGGTCTGGTGCTCCTCGACGACGACCGGGGTCTGAATCCGGCGGAGAACATCGTGCCCGCGGTCCGTATGGACATCGTCGACGCCTACGGTGATGACTTCGTCGAACTCCTGGACGGAGTCTCGGCGGCCATCACCACCCCGGAACTCACCGAGATGAACCGCCGGGCGGGGATCGATCAGGAGGACCCGGCGGACATAGCCGCCCAGTGGCTGTCGGACAAGGGATTCGTCTCCGGCTAAACCGGTTCCACGGAAGGATCGTCCAGCTTGTCAGGAACGGGGGTCTTCGGGCTCCCGTTCCTGGTATTCGCGCCACTCGGCGATCGAGCGGGAGACGAGGACCATGATCACCGCCATCCCCACCAGGCCCAGGGCGAAACCCACCCCACCCCAGAAGAGGGACCGCCCCACACAACCCGATCCGAAGTCGGAGCGGCAGGCCACGTCGTTCACCACCCATCCCAGACCGCCGCCGAACAACCCGGCTGCCAGCGACGGGACGGCTATCCACGGATTGGGCCGGCGCCTCATCCCCGGTCTCCCCTCTGACCGGACGCCGGGCGGGACCGGGCGGCCTCCCCGGCTGATCTGATGCGGAGGGGTGTGGGGCCCGGCACGGGTTCCGGCCGGGTGTCCACCAGGGGCCGTACCGCCAGGCGCGCGTCTTCCGACCAGGCGGCCCAGGAGGCGACGCCGGCCCCGGCGACGATCACGGTCCAACCCGGCCAGGGGGTGGTGAGGGCAGCCGGCAGCGCGGCCGCCGGGACGACAAACCGGGTGACGAAGAGAGAGCCCGTAACAGCCTTGGCGTAAATCGCCGCCGCGGCCGCGGAGAGGGCCGCAAACGCCCAGCCCCCGCCCAACCCGTCCACCGACACCGCCGCCAGGACGACCGGGAGACCGGCCAGCACGCAGAGGAGCAGCACGGATCGGGCGGGAGGACCGAGGGTGGGCGCCCGGCCCCGCCCGGACTCGGCAAGCCAGGGGCCCGCCACCAGGGTCAGGGTGGCCGCGGCCATGCCGACACCCACCCACCACCATCCCGACAGGGGGATGGCCGTCGCCAGGCCCAACTCGCCCGCAGCCAACCCACCGGCCATCCTGCGTCCCCACCGGGAGTTCTTCACCACCACTCCTACCAGGGCGGCCGTGGAGAGCACCACCAGTCCGGCGGCCAGCACGGCCGACTGGACCGGCTCCCAGGGGCCCCCGCCCACGGAGATGGCGCCGGCCCACGCCAGGGCGGCCAGCAGGCAGAGCCCTCCCGCAGTGGCGGCGGCGGGAGAGGACTTCACCGTTTTCTCAAGGATCTACCGGCGACGCCGTGACCGGGATCTCCCCTTCGAGGAGCCCCTGGTCTGGCGGCGCCTCTCCAAGAGTTCACTGGCCCGGTCGGCGGTGATGTTGTCGGAGGTGTCCCTGTCACCGAGAGAAGCGTTGGTGGCCCCATCGCTCACATACAGGCCGTACCTGCCGTCCCGGAGTTCCAGCGGCTTCCCGGTGCGGGGATCGTCTCCGAGCTTCCGGAGAGCCGGGCTTCCTCCCCGCCGGAAGGGAGTGGCCAGCACGCCGAGCGCCTCCTCCAAGGTGATGGTGAATAGCTGCTCCACATCTTGGAGGGTGCGGTTGGTCTTACCCCGGGAGATGTAGGGGCCGTACCGGCCGTACCGGGCGACCACCTCGTCGCCGCTCTCGGGGTCCACCCCGACGGTCCGGGGAAGGCCGAGCCAACGCAGCGCCTCGGGGAGGCTGAGACCCCCCAACTCGGTTCCCTTGGGTAGAGAGACCCGCTTGGGCTTGGGTTTCCCGCTCTCGGTCTCTCCCAGTTGCAGGTAGGGACCGTACCTGCCTTCCAACGCCAACACATCGAGCCCGCTCCCGGGATCGGTCCCGAGTATCTTGCGATCGCCGCCCGACTTCCCCTCAGCCAGCATCTCCAGCGCCTTCTCCGGGGTCAGTTCGTCGGGGGGCATCCGATCGGGGATGGAAACGGTTTGGCCTTCCCAGAACAGGTAGGGTCCGTACCTGCCGATCCGGGCCGCGATCTCGTTCCCCTCGGGGTCCAGGCCTATCAGGATCTTTCGGGAGAGCCGGGTGTCGACTTTCTCGAGACTCGTCTCCACCCCCGCCTGGAGGCCGTCGGGGCCGAAGTAGAAACGCTCCAACCACGGCCTGGTCTGCTCCTGGCGCGAGGCGATGCGGTCCAGATCGTCCTCCATCTTTGCGGTGAACTGGTAGTCGACCAGCTTGGGAAAGCTCTGCTCCAACAGGGTGACCACCGCGAAGGCCGTGAACGTGGGGATCAGGGCCCGGCTTTGGCTCCACACATAACCGCGGTCCTGGATGGTGCTCATTATCGACGCGTAGGTCGATGGCCGGCCCACACCCAGCCTCTCCAGCGTCCTGATCAGGGAGGCCTCGGTGTACCACGCCGGTGGCCTGGTCCGGTGGTCCCGGGCGGTCAAGCCGTCGGCGGTCACCTCCTGGCCGACCGAGAGCACCGGAAGGGCTTTCAGGCCGCCCTTCCCCTTGGCGGCCCCCGCCCTGTCCATGGACCCGAGTGCCCTGAGGAACCCGGGGAAGGTGATGGTCCGCCCCTGTGACTCGAACTCCACGGCCTGGCCCGCCGATGAGACGCCGCCCAGGGTGACGGTGACGCTCTCCCCGGTGGCGTCCTTCATCTGGGATGCAACGGCCTGATTCCATATCAGCCGGTATAGACGGGACGCATCCCCCTCGCCGATGGCGGAGGTCACCTGCCGGGGGGTCTTCCATGACATGCCGGAGGGACGGATCGCCTCGTGCGCCTCCTGGGCTCCCCTCACCCGGGACTTGTAGACCCTCGGCCGGGAGGGAAGGAACCGGTCGCCGAACTCGCTCCGGATCAGTTTCCGGGCGGTGGCGATGGCCTCGTCGGAGACGGAGACCGAGTCGGTGCGCATGTAGGTGATGTACCCGTTCTCGTAGAGTTGCTGGGCGGCGCGCATGGTGCGCGAAGGGCTCATTCTGAGTCTTCCGGAGGCTTCCTGCTGGAGGGTGGAAGTACGGAAAGGGGGAGAGGGCGAGCGTTTGTACGGCTTTTGTTTCAGGTCCGTGACCGAGAACGCCGAGTCGGCCAGTTCGGCCACCAGGCGCTCGGCGTCGGCCTTGTCCAACTGGAGCCTCTTGGGATTCTTCAGTTCGCCGCGGGAGGTGAAGTCCCTGCCGGTGGCCACCCGCCGTCCCTCCACCGAGGCAAGGTGGGCCTCGAACCCGTCGGCCGGTTTCCCGACCGGGTGGAAGACCCCGGCGATGTCCCAGTATTCGGCTCTGACGAACTTGATACGCTCCCGGGCCCTCTCCACAACCAGGCGGACCGCCACGCTTTGCACGCGTCCAGCGGACAGTCCCGTCTTGATCTTCTTCCACAGCACCGGCGAGACCTCGTAACCGTAAAGGCGATCCAGGATCCGCCTCGCTTCCTGGGAGTCCACCAGGGCCGTGTCGAGTTCCCGGGGATTATCGAAGGCGTGGCGGATGGCGTCGCGGGTGATCTCGTAGAACACCATTCTCCTCACCGGCACCGTGGGCTTCAGCAACTGGGTCAGGTGCCAGGCAATGGCCTCTCCCTCCCGGTCGCGGTCGGTGGCCAGGTACAGGGAGTCTGCGCCCGCCAGCGCCTCCCGGAGCTTTCTGACCTGCCCGGACTTGCCCGGAGAGGTGACGTACTTGGGTTGGAATCCACCCTCCACGTCCACTCCCAGTTCCTTCTCGGGCAGGTCCCGCACATGTCCCATGGAGGATTGCACCACTACGTCAGGCCCCAGGTAAGAGGAGATGTTGCGTGCCTTGGTGGGCGATTCGACTACGACTAACGCCTTGCTCATTTGGCTTACCAAGTTACCCGCTTGCGACGGCCAATGCCTAACCGAGGTCGGCGGAAACCGGTTGGTGAGTTAGTGTTGTGAGGGTGGATTCGGTGGAAAACATCCGCGGCAGGGATCTGATACGCCGAGGTCCATTCGCCAAGTTGTGGTGGGCGAACAGTATCTCCAGCCTGGGGGACTGGGTGAACATCTTCGCCACGCTCGCCCTCGCCGCCCGTATCGGCGGTGGGGGGGACGCCTCCACGGTGGCCATCATCGTTCCCCTCGTGGCGCGCTTTTTGCCGGGGATGGTGGCGGGGATGCTCGGAGGGGTGGTGGCGGACCGCTGGAACCGGAAGGTGACGATGGTCGTCTCCGACTTCGGGAGGGCGGTCCTGGTGGCCAGCCTGCTGTTCGTGTCCACCCTCTCCCAACTCTTCTTGGTCATCGTGTTGGTGGAACTCCTGGGGCTTTTCCGCCAGCCGGCCCGGGAAGCGGTGGTGCCCACCCTGATCGCCTCACGGCACCTGGCGGCGGCCAACGGGCTCAACCTGGTCTCCATGTACGGCACCGCCCCGATCGGCTCGGCGCTGTTCGCCCTGTTGACCGAATTCAGCGAGCTCCTTCCCGAAATCAGCCAGTTCGGCGCCTGGGTGCTGCCCGCCTTCCTGTTCGACATGGCCACCTTCGTGGCTTCGGGGCTGATCACCCTCACAATCCCCATCAAGCGGACCCTGTTGCCGGAGCAGCGACGCATGCGGTTGAAGGCCAGGTCGCTGGCGGCGCCCGTGCGGGACCTGCTGGAAGGGTGGGCCCTGGTGGGGAAGAAGGGCCCGGTGCGCCGGCTGGTGTGGGGAATGGCGGTGGCGCTCCTGGGAGGAGGGGGGCTGTTCGTAATGGGGCAGCCGTTCAGCCAGCAGGTCCTGGAGGCGACCGAGAGTGGGTACGGGGCGTTGCTCACCTCGCTCGGGCTGGGGGTGACGATCGGGATGGTGCTGCTGGCCGGTCTCGGGAAGAACCTGCTGCACCGCGAGCCGATCTTCTGTCTGGGCCTGTGGGCGGCGGGCGCGGGAATCATCTTTACCAGCTTCTCCCGGTCGGTCATCTCGGCGGTGGGCTGGGTGCTGCTTCTGGGCGTGGGGACCGGCATGGCGTACGTGGCCGGGTTCACCCAACTCCATTCGGTGGTGACCGACGAGATCAGGGGCAGGACTTTCGGGGCGCTCTACACCCTGGGACGGATGGCGCTATTGGTCTCGCTGGCCGTGGCGGGGGTGGGGGCCGTGGCGCTGGAGGGGGTCCTTCCCGGCCTGCTGAGCGATGGGATCCGGGCCGTGCTGTTCATCAGCGGCCTGGCGGTGCTCCTCACCGGACTGGCGACCATCTGGGCGGTGCGGTCCCAGTTGCGAGTGGTGTTCGACAGGTCGATGACCGCCATGAGAGACACCGGCCAGGCGTTGGGGACGCTGAGACATCGGAAGTCCGGGAAGCCGTGACGAAAGCCCGCTATCTGGCCACCGAGGGTACGGAGGGGGTGGGAAAGACCACCCTGTGCGACCTCCTGGCCGCCCGCCTGATCCAGCGCGGCGTCGAGGTGGTGAGGGTCAGGGAGCCCGGAGGGACCCGCCTGGGGGAGGCGGTCCGGGAAGTGCTCCTGCATGGAGGCGAGATGAGCGACTGGAGCGAGGCGCTCCTGTTCGCCGCCCAGCGAGCCGAGTTGGCGGAACGGGTCGTGCGTCCCGCGCTCTCCGATGGCAAGTGGGTGCTGTCCGATCGGTGTTACTACTCCTCCCTTGCCTATCAGGGCTGTGCCCGCCGCCTGGGAGTCGGCCGCGTCTGGTCGGTGAACAGGCCGGCTCTGGGTGGGACCCTGCCCGATCTGGTGGTGTGGATGGACATGGACGCCGGGGAGGCCCTGGCCCGCCAGCAGGGGGCCGATCGCATCGGGGCGGCTGACCTTGCCTGGCATCGGGAGGTGTGGAAGGGATATCGGAGCCTGTGGACCTCCGACCGCGGTCGGATGGTGAGAGTTGACGCGGCGGCTCCCACCGCACGGATCGCGGATCGCCTGGTTTCCGTCCTGGAGGAGCGGGGATGGCTGCGGGACTGCTAGCCGCGCGGGATGGTCCTCCACCGATCATCGGGCATCGGGCCGTCTGGGAGAGGCTGGTGGCCGAATCCCGCGCCCCGGCGGGCGCCTATCTGTTTGTGGGACCGCGGGGGGTCGGCAAGAGCCTGGTGGCTCGGCGCTTTGCCGAGCGTTTGGTCTGTTCCCGGGGCGGCGACCATCCCGATGGGTGTCTTTCATGTGGGAAGGCCCGGGCAGGTGGGCATCCGGACATCGTGGACGTGAGCCCCGCGGAGAGACAGCGGATCGGGGTGAACGACGCCCGGGGGGTGGTGCAGAGGGCGGCGCGGACTCCGGTGGAATCGTCTCACAAGGTGTTCATAATCGACCGGGAGATGACCGAACCGGCAGCCAATGCGCTGCTCAAGACGCTGGAGGAGCCCACGGGCTCCACCGTGTTCATACTGGTGTCCGTCTCCGCAGAGGACTATCCGACCACCGTGGCCAGCCGCTGCCGCACCATCCACTTCGGCAAGGTAGGGACTTCCGATTTGGTGGAGGGGCTACTGAGGAGGGGGATGGACCGCTCCGAGGCGGAGGTGGTGGCGGAGGTGGCGGGAGGCCGCCCGGGGATGGCGCTCCAGCTCAGGGGAGAAGCCCCGGTGGCGAGGTTTCGGTCCGCCTGGATGGAGAAAGCGGAGCAATTGGCCGAGCTCGACCACTTGGGGGCCGGCCAGGCGCTGGCCATGGTGGATGAGGCGCTGATCCACACCGAGCGGATGCTCGACCAGGTGCGGCCGCCCCGGTCGGCGAAGGGCACAGAGAGGGAGAAGGCGCAGCGGGAGACCCGCCGACAGCGCCGGTTGCTGTGGGTGTCGGGGCTGGAAATAATGGCCGGGTGGTTTGTGGAGGCCGCAGCCCGGGAGTTGTCGGGGTCCGCCGAACGATCGGGGGACCGGATGCGGCCGCCGTCGGTTGATCCTGCCAGGGCGCTCCGCTCGGCGGACCTGATCCTGGAGGCCGGCGTCGAGCTCTCCCGGCTCAACCTCCGTCCCCGGGCCCGCTTGGGGGAGCTCTTCTGCAAGCTGGTGGGGCAATGAGCGGGGCACGTTCCGGCAGGTCGCGGATTCTGACAGTTCCCAACCTGGTCTCCTTCCTCCGCATTCTCCTGGTCCCTCTGTTCTGGTGGGTCCTCCTGGGGGGCCGCCCCACGGAGGCCGCGCTGGTCCTGGTCGTGATGGGAGTCACCGACTGGCTGGATGGATGGCTGGCCCGCCGGCTGGACCAGGTGACTGATCTGGGGGCCTTCCTGGACCCGGTCGGGGACTGGTTGATGATGGGATCGGCTGTGCTGGGCGGGATGGTCGAGATGCTGCTGCCCGTCTGGGCCGGAGCGGTCATACTGTCCCGGTCGGTGGCGGTCGGTCTCTGGTCCGGGTGGATGACTGCCCGGCGAAGCGCACTCGAGGTCCGCATGAGCGGGAAGGCGGCCATCACCTTCCTCTACGTGGCGATTCCCCTGTTCTACTTCTCCTCCGACCTCAGCGGCGCCTTCGGAGCCGTCATCGACGCCATAGCCTGGGTGGCGGTGGTGGTGGGGATGGCGCTGTACTGGTGGTCTGGAGTCCTGTACGTCCGGGACGGACTGGCGGTGGTCCGGGAGGCGGGGTAGCGGCGCTTTCGGGACGGCAGCGACCCGGCCGGGAGGGGAGGCGGAGAAGCGGCAGGCCTATGCCCATTCCTGATAAGGTATGTCCCCATGGAAGAGAACCGTATCGAGATCCCCGACCACCTCCTGTACACCACCGAGCACGAGTGGGTCCTGGTCGGTGACGGCAAGGCCCGGTTGGGCATTACCGACTACGCACAGGACGCCCTGGGCGATGTGGTCTATGCCCAGTTGCCTCAGGTAGGCGACGAGGTGACGGAAGGAGAGATCATCGCCGAGTTGGAGTCAACCAAGTCGGTGGGGGAGATCTACGCGCCCTTCGATGGTGAGATCCTGGCGGTGAATGAGGAATTGGAGAGCCGACCGGAGTTGGTCAACCACGACCCCTATGGCGTCGGCTGGATCCTGGACCTGTCCCAAGCCGGCTCGCTGCCCTCCGCCCTCCTGGAGGCGGCGGGTTACCGGGACCTGGTTTCCTGAGGCCGGCCTCTTCGGGCCGCCTTGGCAGGTCCGGCGGGGGGATGCCAAGTTACAATGGTTGATGTGCACTTTCCGCTGCTGTCCGGGGAACAATCTTCCGGCGCCGGGGCGTCGTCCAGTCGGGGGAGTGATCCCACCGCCGTCTTCCGGCCGGTTGATCCCCACTCGGCGCCTCGCAGGGAGGAACCTGGCCGCTTGCAGGGGTTCGGCGGGTGGGGGCTGATGGTGGAGAAGGGGGCGCAGGCCGGCAGGACCTATCCCCTCTCGAAGGGAATCACCGAAGTGGGGCGCCATCTGCACAGCG
>JAPPKR010000214.1 GCA_028819835.1 bacterium
TGGGAATGGGAGGCGCCACCTTCGGACAACTCCTGATCGGGGTCGACAATCCGGGTGGCTTCGGCCTGTTCATCCTGGTTTCGGTGCTCTTCTCGCTGTCGCTGGTGCCGCTGTCGCTCACCCGCACCAACCCCCCGAGGATCCGGCAGCGTCACAAGGCCGACATCGCCGCGGTGTACCGGGCCGCTCCCCTGGCCATCGTCGGCGCCACGGTGGCGGGGCTCACCCACAGTTCGGTCCTCACCATGGGACCCGTTTACGCCACCCAGGTGGGCCTCTCCAGCGCCCAGGTGGGATGGATGATGGGCGCCCTCCTGTTCGGAGCGGTGGCCAACACCATCCCGCTCGGACGCCTGTCGGACCGCTTCCCTCGCCGACGGGTCATCCTGGTAGTGGCCATGGGGTCTACCCTGGTGGCAGCCCTCATGTCCAACGCCACCGCCGGACCCGAGCTTCTCACGGCTGCCATGATGCTCTACGGGGCGGTCACCTTCCCGGTGTACGCCCTCTCGATGAGCCACATGAACGACCTCCTGGACGTGGACCACCTCATTCCCGGGGCCACCGCCATGGTCACATTCAGGGGAGCAGGCGCCATAGCCGGTCCGATCCTCACCGCAGGAGTGATGACGCTCATGGGACCCGAAGGGATGTGGATTGCCCTGGCAGTCTTCCACGGCCTGTTCGTCATCTACATCATCCGCCGTTTCCTGGCGCGGCCCCACATCCCCCTCGCTTTGCAAAGGGTCTTCGCCCCCATCCCGGTCCGCAGTTCAGCGGTGGTGGCCAACCTCATCCGCCGGCGCCGTCGCGGACCCCGAGAGGATTGACCTCCCTCATCACCACCGGGACAGATCGGCCATCACCATCCGGGAGCGAGGCCGGTAGAGTCTCTCCTCAATGATGACCGGCGCCCAGGCGCTTGCCGAGATGCTCCACAGATACGGGGTGACGCACGTATTCATGGTCCCTGCGATCCTGCGGCGCACCATGGTGGAACTGGAGCGCTTCGGGGTGCACCGCATCGGGACGCACGGCGAGAAGCCGGCTGCTTACATGGCCGACGGTTTCGCCAGGATGGCGGGCCGGCCCGGGGTGTGCATGGCCCAGGCGGTGGGCGCGCTCAACCTGGCGGCCGGATTGCGCGACGCACACCTGGCCAACTCCCCGGTGGTCGCCTTCACGGGAGGCCTCCATCTGACGATGGCCGACAGGGGCGTCTACCAGGAGGTCGACGATCGGCCCGCCTTCTCCAACGTCACCAAGTTCAACACGTCCATCGAACGGGTGGAGCGGATCCCCGACGCCATCCGGCAGGCCTTCCGATCGGCTGTGTCGGGCCGTCCGGGACCGACCCATGTCCAGTTCGCGGGCAACGAGGGCCAGATCGACGTCGAGGAGGGCGATCTCGACCCGTGGGTCGATGAAGGATTCGCCTCCGTGCCTGCGGTGCGGCCCCTCCCCGACCCGAAAAGCGTGGCAGCTGCCCTGGACCTGTTGGACCGCGCTGAGCGGCCCGTGATCGTGGCGGGAGGAGGGGTCCGGATCTCCCGTGCCTCGAGTCAACTGGTGGCCCTGGCCGAACGTCTCTCCATTCCGGTGGTGACCTCCCTCAACGGGAAGGACAGCATTCCCGGTACCCATCCGCTGGCCGTAGGTGCGGTCGGCAGGTACTCTCGCAGCGCCGCCAACCGGGTGGTGAACCGGGCCGACCTGGTTTGCTTCGTCGGTTCCAGCACCGGCAGCATGACCACCCACTCCTGGCGGGTCCCGGCGCCGGGAGTTAC
Source organism: bacterium (assembly GCA_028819835.1). The sequence goes on from JAPPKR010000214.1 coordinate 1,788, forward strand.
CGCCATCCAAGTGGACATCGACCCGGAAATGCTGGGCCGCAACTACCCCTTGGGTGTGTCGTTAAAAGCCGACGCCCGCCTGACCCTCGCCGCCCTCTTGGAGTTGGCGGGCCCTCGGGACCCATGCCGGGAAGAGTGGCTGGCCGAGGCGCGCCGGGAGGTCGCAGGCTGGCGAGAACAGCACCGGCGTCATCTCGAATCCGACGCCGTGCCCATCCGCCCGGAGCGGATCTGCTCGGACTTGACCGCCCTGGCGCCGGACGACGCGTGCGTGTTGGTCGACACCGGGCACGCCGGCATGTGGATGGGCGGGATGTTCGACACCCGTACGACCGCGCAGGGTTACCTGCGCAGCGCCGGTCACCTGGGCTGGGCCTTCCCGGCCTCTCTCGGCGCCAAGTGCGCGGCGCCGGACCGCCCGGTGATCTGTTTCACCGGCGACGGGGGGTTCTGGTACCACATAGCCGAGGTGGAGACCGCGGTCCGCTGGGGCATCAACACCGTGACGGTGGTCAACAACAACTCCTCGGGCAACCAGTCGACCATCGGCTACGACCGGGCCTACGGCGGGCGCCAGACCCCGGAGGGGCGCCGCCTCTGGACCTTCACCGACGTGGACTTCGCACGACTGGCGGAGGGAATGGGGGCGATGGGAATCCGGGTGACCCGACCCGGCCAACTCCGACCCGCCCTGGAACAGGCACTGGAGGCGGACTGTCCGGTCGTCGTGGACGTGGTAACGGACATCGAGGCGCTGGCTCCTCTACCGGTGGTCTGAAATTCCCACGTAGCCGCCGGCTACAGCCGTCTACCACCCAGCCCTAGCACACATTAAGAGACAGTGACCGGTGAGAACACCGGTCACTGTCAGAGTTTCTGGTCGGTTAGTGGTTTATTGCTCGGCTACGTTGGCGCGCCAGCCTTCCTCGATGATGGGCACCCAGTCGCCGCGCAACTCGGGCAGGCCCGAGATGTCGCCGGGGTCGACCACCGAGGGATGCCTCGGGACATCGGCGAAGTGGGACTGTGACTCGACGTTGAGAACGTTGATCTGACCCCAGACGTCCGGATAGGCCTTTTGCAACTGCGCATCAAGGCTCAGCAGGAAGTCTGCTGTCACCAGGGCGGCCGCCTTGTTGGGCGAGTTGTAGGGAATGGCTACGAAGTTGGTGTTGCCGATCTGACCGCTGGCAAGACCATAGGTCCTGGTCGACTCGGGGAAGACGCCGCTGTCCACCTTGGATCCCGCGGCCGCGGGCCCGTAGGCGAGGAAGTGGGTGACTTCGGAGTTGGAGTACAGGACTTCCAGAGCGGGCTGGTCCACCGGGTAGGTGGAGCCTTCACGCCACAGGCAGGGCTCGAGGTCGTTGAGGGTCTGCCAGGTCGCCTCCGCCACCGTGTCGTAGAGAGCCTGGTCGAAGGGAACCAGGAGGTCCCCGTACCCGCCGGGGAGGATCTTGTTGGCCTCGTTGTAGAACACGTGACGCACGAACACGCTTCCGGTGAAGTCCGGAGGCGCCGGATAGGTGAAGGTCCCCGGGTTGGCGCAGGCCTGGGCAAGCAGGGCATCCATGTCCGCGGGAGGATCGGGCAACAGGGCGCTGTTGTAGAACACCGCCGACTGGGCCTTGTTCCAGGGGGTTTCGCACTCCTCGACCGGGGTGCCGAAGTCGAACAGCAGCGTCCCGTCGGTCATGTCCACGTTCTGGAAGCTGGGCAACAGGTCCCAATACCCGCACAGCAGCAGGCCACCCTGCACCATGGTGCGGAAGTTCTCACCGTTGATCCAGATCATGTCGACCGATCCGCTGGTGTACTCGCCGGCCTCGGTCTCGCTGAGCACGGTGTCCACCACGTTGACGGTGTCGGTGACCCTCACCTGGTTGAGGTCGATGTTGAACCGCGACTTGAGTTCGGCGCCTACCCACTCGTTCACGTAGGCGTTAATCGTGGCGCTGCCGCCCCACATGAACCAGTTGACCCGTCCGCCGTCGGCGGCGGCCACGATCTCGTCCCAGCTCATTCCGCCTACTTCAGAGTTGTCAACATCGAGGAGTCCCGGACCGGTCGGGCCCATCATCATGGGCTCCTCTTCCTCCATGGGCTCCTCTTCCTCCATCTCTTCTTCCATGGGCTCGTCAGCGGGAGCCTCGGTGGTGGTAGGCGCCGCAGTCGTGGCGGGAGCTGCCGTCGTGGCGGGGGCCGCAGTCGTGGCGGCCGGCTCTTCGTCGTCACCGCAAGCCGCGGCCACCAACGCAAAACACGCCATCACGATCAGCCATCGGGCAAATCGAGAACGATGCATTTTCAATAGTCCTCCTGTTTGAAAAACGGGTTACAGACTTGCCAACGGCATGAGACATCGCGACAAGTCCGCCTATCACCATAGCTTTTCGCTGGTTGATCGACAAAATTCGCCAAGCAGGTGGGCAAACGGGACCTCACCTGGCTCATCCACCTGCCCATGGTGTCCACCGAGGTTCGAAACTGCGCCACATCTGAGTCCGGAACCCCTCCCAGCCCAGGCTCCCGACCACCACGCGCCCGTCGATAGATAGTATCCGTCTCCAATAGTGCGGTATGCACTGATGCAATGCTGTTATGATATGCATAATGCGAACCACGATCTCTCTCGAAGACCAACTCGGCAAGCAGGTCCGCCGGGCAGCCGCAGCCCATGGTCTAAGCGTGAGCGCCTTCATTGCCCAGACGCTGGACGATGCCTTGAAGCGCCGCGTGCCATCTGAGCAACCGGCCTTTCGTTTGATCACCGCGCGTGGGGTCCATCCCCGTCCCGGCGTCGACCTGGATCGTCCCAGGGCACTCGAAGCCCAGGATGACGAAGCCCGTTTCATGTCTGGCTGTCGGTGATTCTGGGTGCTGCTCCCCGATGTCAACGTTCTGGTCTATTCCCATGTGGAGGACTCGACCGTTGACCATGCCGCATATGCGACCTGGATCACTAGTTTGGCGACAGGCCCCGAACCCTTCGCGCTGTCCGTGTTGGTCCTATCCGGCTTTGTCCGCATTGTGACCAACCCTCGTGTGTTCGATCCCCCCTCGACTCTTGACACGTCCTTCGCTTTCGTGTCTTCGTTGGTGGAGCGGCCCAAGGCGCGGCTTGTGGGCCCAGGTCCCGATCATCTGGAGATATTTGAGAGACTGTGCCGCCAATCCGGGGCCTCCGGGAAACTGGTAGCCGACGCTCAACACGCGGCGGTTGCAATAGAGCATGGCTGCACCATGGTGTCAACCGACTCCGACTTCAACCGGTTCCCGGGGCTCCGATGGCGACACCCGTTGCGTCCCGACGACATTTAGCGTCATAACGCTTCATTGATAGCCAAGCCATCTCCTAGCCGTCTGCCTCAACTGATCCCTTAACGGTGTCCACCGAGGTTCGGAACGCCGCCACATCTCGGCCCGGCGCCGCCCCAAGACCCGGTTCCTCACTCAGTTGAAAACGCCCCTCGGACAGAATGGGAAATGGCTGGGCCAGACCCTCGCGAAGAGGGTTGGGGTTGGTGTCCACCTCCAGGAGCCCATCGCCACCCACCGCGGCGAGGAGATGTGCAGAGGCCACCAACCCGATCCCCCCTCCAAGGTGATGGGGGCAGAACAGCCTGCCGGCCCCAAGCGCCTCCCTAGCCACCGGAAGGCACCCCGAGATCCCACCCCACTTCGTCACATCGGGCTGGACAACTGCCAAAGCTCCGTCTTGGATGGCGAGGCGGAAGTCATCCTCGCCGCACAGGTTCTCCCCTCCCGCCAGAGGAATCGGGGAGGCCTCGGCCAGTCTGGCCCACACCCGGGCGGGGAGGTCGGCGGCGATCGGCTCCTCCAGCCACATCGGAGAGTAGGCCTCGAGAGTCCGGCTCCACCGCTCCGCCTCCTCGGGAGACCAGGCCTGGTTGGCGTCCACCGCGATTGGTGTTTCCGGCCCCAGGAGCCAGCGCAAAGCCTCGAGGTTTCCCAGGTCGGTCTCCTCGCCGAAGCCGACCTTGAGCTTGAATGCCCGATAGCCCGCCTCTAGGGCTCCCCGCGCCTGCTCGGTGGCTCCGTCCGGGCCGATCCCGCTGGCGTAGGCAGCCACGGCCCCGCCGGATGGGTCCCCTCCCAGGAATCTCCACAAGGGCGTGTCCGCCCGGCGGGCCGCCATGTCCCACAGGGCTATATCGATTCCGGCGATTGCCTGGGAGAAGGGCCCCGGCTCTCCCGATTGGACCGCCACGATGTGGGTCTTCGACGACAGGTGCTTGAACACCGCCGCCGGATGGGGCCACTGCCGACCCACGATCAGCGGAGCCAGGACCGAGACGATCAACCGTGCCCGGTATTCGGCGGCGGGAGCCGGGAAGTTGCACCACGCCTCTCCATGTCCGACCAATCCCTCGAAGGACCGAATCCTGACCACCACCGCCGGACGGTCCTGCATGACACCGAAGGAGGTACGGACGGTACGGGGCGTGGGCGCCCGGTAGACCTCAGCCGACACCGACTCGATGGTGAACGGGTCGGTCTCCGGCCAGCCTGAGGAGGCCTCCCCCGCCTGTGCTCCGTCTTTGGCCGCCATCGGGTCAAGTATGGTTATCCGTGGTTTGAACCACGAAGCGAGTTGGATGCCCGAAGACCTGCCTACCGCCTCCCCCGATGACGACTTCCCGGGGGTGATCGGACCCGATTTTCGCACCTCGACGCCCTGGTGGCCGCCGATGGAGAACGACGCCCGCGGCAAACCCGATGTGGTGGTAGTGGTGTTGGACGACGTGGGGTTCGCCGGGCTGGGGTGCTACGGAGCGGAGATCGACACGCCCACCATCGACTCCCTGGCCACCGGCGGCATCCGCTTCAACGACTTCAACGTCACTCCCCTGTGCTCTCCCACCCGGGCCTGTCTCCTCACCGGGCGGAACCACCACAGCGTGGGGATGGCGTACCTCTCCAACGTCGACTCGGGCTTCCCCGGCTACCGGGGCCGGGTCACCGAGTCGGCGGCCACCATGGCCGAGGTGCTGCAAGGCGCCGGATACGCCACCCTGGCCATCGGAAAGTGGCACCTCGCTCCCCTGGAGGACACGACCGCGGTCGGCCCCTACGACCAGTGGCCCCTGGGCCGGGGCTTCGGCCGCTACTACGGGTTCCTGGACGCGCTGACCGACCACTTCTACCCCGACGTGGTCGAGGACAACCACCGGGTGGACCCCCCCGGAAGGCCCGAGGACGGCTACCACCTCACAGAGGACCTGATCGACCACTCCATCTCCTACATAAGAGACCAGGTCTCGGTCAAGCCCGAACAGCCCTTCTTCCTGTACCTGTCCTTCGGGACGGCCCACTGCCCCCACCAGGCGCCCCAGGAGTATCTCGACAAGTACCGGGGCCGCTACGACGAGGGATGGGACGTGATCCGCGAGCGCCGGTTCCGGCGCCAGAAGGAACTGGGCATCATCCCCCCCGACGCGGTCCTGGCGCCCCTCAACCCGGGAGTCGAGGAGTGGGCGAACCTCACGTCCGACCAACAGCGCCTGTTCGCCCGCTTCCAGGAGGCGTACGCGGCGATGCTCGATCACACCGACGCCGAGTTGGGGAGGCTGGTGGAGTTCCTCGACTCGATCGGGCGCCTCGACAACACCATCATCGTGGTCCTCTCCGACAACGGCGCCAGCCAGGAGGGAGGACCGGACGGGGGCGCCGACATCGTCACCTACGAGGAGGACCGGTTCTGCACGGTCGAGTTCAACCTGGAACGCTTCGACACCATCGGCGGGCCCCACTCGCAGACCAACATCCCCTGGGGATGGGCACAGGCCGCCAACACACCCCTGCGGTGGTACAAGCAGAACACCTACGCAGGCGGGGTGCGAACTCCCCTGGTCATCTCCTGGCCGGACGGAATCGCCGACGCCGGTGCCGTCCGGGCCCAGTTCGTGCACGCCATCGACATCGCCCCCACCCTTTTCGACCTGGTGGGGGTGACCCCGAAGGCTTCCTACAACGGCGTGGAGCAGATGCCCTATCACGGCGCCAGCATCCGCCGGGTACTAGACGACGCCGACTCTCCGCCGGCAAGGGACCGCCAGTACTTCGAGATGATCGGGCATAGGGCCATGTGGCAGGACGGGTGGAAGGCCCTGGCACGGCACCGCCGCAACGAACCCTTCGAGGACGACCCCTGGGAGTTGTACCACATCGACTCGGACTTCTCCGAGTGCAAAGACCTCGCAGCCGACCACCCCGACCTCCTTGCCGACCTGGTAGGCCAGTGGACCGAGGAGGCGGGGCGGTACTCGGTGTTCCCCCTCGACGACCGCTACCTGGCCGTGCGCGCCTCTACCTTCCAGACGCCGGGGTCGCCCAGAGCCCGCGACACCTTCACCTACCTGGGAGGCGCCACCCGCGTCCCCGGCGGCGTCACCCCCCTCGTCTTCAACCGCTCCTTCTCGATCACCGCCCGGGTCGACCCGATCTCAGAGACGGACCAAGGAGTCCTAGTGGCGGTGGGCGACACCAGCGGCGGGTACGTCCTGTACCTGGCCGAGGGCCGGCTGGTATTCGAGTACTGCTACCTCGGAGACCGCCAGACCCTGTCGTCCGCGCCCGGGTCGGTGAAACCCGGCGCCACCGAGTTGGCCTTCCGGTTCGAGCGCACCGGCGACTACCGGGGAACCGGACGCCTGGAGGCAAACGGGGAGGTGCTGTGCGAGCAGGCCATGTCCGACATGGCGCAGGGCATGATCTCCTGGGGTTCGTTGAGCGTCGGCGCCGACACCCTCTCTCCGGTCAGCGACTCCTACGAAGGCGAGTTCCCATTCAGCGGGAACATCGAACTCGTCGAGTTCGGCCTGGCGGACCGCGGGTAGATCCGGGAGGAAAGCTTGTGGGACCGGGTCGCGAAAAAAGAGGACGCTGAAGTGTTGCCAATGTCACAGGCCCCGATGCACATTGGGAGGGTCGAACACCTCCCGGTCCGCTCCGGCGCCGCTCGGACCGCACGGACACTGTGAAGCGAGGTCATATTCCCAGAACGCGCCCCCGGCGGCGACCGCCCAAGCGCGTCCTGACCAACTGGTGGTGGAGGCGGGGGTGGGCCCATCGGATAATTCCGCGCACTGGTTTTTCGCGGGATAGGTCTCGGTTTCGCGGTTTACCGGTCTGCCGGCTGATCCTCTCTCCGGTCCCGTGACCCCTTCTGCAGACAACGCGGTGCTGGTGGCCGGGGTCGGCATGACCCCCTTCGTCGGCTTCCGGAACGACGCAAGCGTGCGGGACATGGTGGCCGAGGCCGCCCGGGCGGCCCTCCTCGACGCCGGGCTCGGATCCTCTTCGCCGATTGACATGGGGGTGGCCGCCTACGAGAGCGACCACTTCAACCGCCAGATGAGCCTCGGTCAGGTCCTCTCGGACACCGTGGGACTCACAGGCAAACAGGTGATGCGCGTGGAGGGAGGCGGCGCCACCGGGGCGCTCGCCATCCGCGCCGGCGTGATGGCGCTCCGCTCCGGAGAGGCCCGCTCGGTCCTGGTTTTCGGCGGGGAGACCAACGGGCGTTCGGTCGACCGGGCCACCGCCATCGAGATCCTGGCCCTCTCCGCCGACTTCGAGTGGGAGACCCCGCTGTTCGGAACCTTCGCCGCCCCCTACGCGCTGATGATCACCGAGCACATGCGCCGCTACGGCACCACCGCGGAACAGTTCGCCGAGATAGCGGTCAAGAACCGCCGCATGGCCCTCGACAACCCCCTCGCCCACCGGGGAATGTCTATAACGGTGGAGGACGTCCGGTCATCGGCGCCCCTCTCGGACCCCTACCGGCTCTTCGACGCAAGCCTTCTGAGCGACGGTGCGGCGGCCGTGCTGCTCGCCACCGAGGACTGGGCCGAACAGCAGTCCCCCACTTTCAGGGACCGCCCGCCCGTGGCCATCCTGGGAAGCGGATCCGCCACCGACCGCCCCCGCCTCTCTGACCGGTCCGAAGAGATGTTCCCCCACTTCGCGGCCAAACGGGAAGCCGCCGCGCAGGCATACCAGGCGGCGGGCGTCGACAACCCTCCCGACCAGATAGACCTCGCCGAGGTCTACGACTCCTTCAGCGGCGCGGAACTCCAGGCCTACGAGGACCTGGGCCTATGCCGGGTCGGCCACGGAGGACAGGCCGCCGCGGAGGGACGGTTCGATCAGGGAGGCCAGGTGGTGGTGAACCCTTCCGGAGGCCTCATGGGGCGGGGCTCGGCGGTGGGCGCCACCGGGATAGCCCAGGCGGTGGAGGTCGTCTCCCAGCTCCGGGGAGAGGTCGCCGCCGCCCGCCAGGTCCCCGGCGCCCGCATCGGGATCACCGACACCCACGCCGGGGTGGGATCCCTCAGCGTGGTGAACGTCTTCGGGAGAGTGGGCTGATGCGGGTAACGGGAACAGAACGGGACAGGAGCCCCGACGGGCGGCCCATCTACCTGCTTGGTGTGGAGATGGCCCAGCGCCATCGCCATGCGGTGGGATCCTCCAGCCCCTTCTTTGAGGGCCTGGAACAAGGCGTCCTCCGCGCCACCCGTTGCGAGGACTGCGGAGCGTCCTGGTTCCCTCCCCGCCGGTTCTGCGAGACCGACCTCACCGAGACCGATTGGTACGATCTCCCTGGGACCGGAACGGTGGTGGCGGCGACCCTGGTGCACAGCCCCCCGCCGTTCGGAGGCATCGATCCCCCCTATGTTCTGGCCTCGATCCGCCTGGACGGGGTGAAAGGAGGCATAACCCACCGGGTGATCGGCGCCGAGACGCCCGAGCACGGTGCGGCGGTCACCGTGAAATTCATCGACGAGGCTCCCGCCCATCCCCTCCTAGCATTCGCCTTCGCAATCGAAGGAGCAGCGCCATGACCCGCCCGGTCGGGATCGAGATTTTCTACTGGCTGGACAGCTGGTACGACGACCAATCGGCGGTCTTCCACAAGGCCGCCGAGGCCGGCTACGACGGGGTGGAGATGTCGTTCGTGGCCGGGACCGATGTGGGAGTCCGCG
>JAPPKR010000090.1 GCA_028819835.1 bacterium
GGATGTGGGGGATGTCGCTGGGCTTCCGGGAGTTGGTGGAACAGATCCCCCAAGAGATCGGCACAGATGTGGCGGCGGTGGTTCATGCCGGATCGTCGGGCGGCACCACCTCGGGCTTCGGCTGGGCGTCGGACCGCACCGACTTCCAGAGCCCGCTCCTGGCTCTCTGCATATCGGAGCCGGTCGAGTCTTTGATGGCGCGGGTGCGGCCCATCTGGCAATCGGGGGTCGAAGCCTTCGGGGGGGAGATGCCGTCACCGCTGCTGGAGCACACCGACCAGTACCTGACCGGCGGGTACGCCCAGGTCAGCGAGGAACTGATGGAGGTGCAGACCCAGGCGACCAGGCTGACGGGCCTCCTGTTCGACCCGACCTACACCGGGAAGGCCATCTACGGGTTGCGGAAGGAGATCGCCGCCGGCCGTTTCGACGATGACGATCACGTCGTCTTCTGGCACACCGGAGGAGGCTTCGGAGCCCTGGTCGATCGGGGTTAGCGGCGTTGAGGGGAGAGAGCCCCTCCCACCAGAAATAGCCGACTGCCTCCCTGGAGAGGCAGGTCGACGCCTCTTCGCCCCCCACTCGGCGACCTCATCCGAAAAACGCCCCCTAGCCTTCCTCCTATCTGGCAAGAACCGGCCGAGAGGAGTAACGGAAATGCACCACTGGAACGACTGGAACAAAGAGGTCATCGAGGAATTCCGGGCGGCCGGCGGGATCGGCGCGGGGCAGTTCGAGGGAAGGCCGCTCTTTTTGCTCCATCATGTCGGCGCCCGGACCGGGACCAAGCGGATAGCTCCGCTCCTGTACCAGGACGTCGAGGGAGGCTACGCCATCTTTGCCTCCAAGGGCGGCTCGCCCACCAATCCCGACTGGTATTACAACCTGCTGGCGAACCCGGAAGTCGGCGTGGAACTCGGTGGGGAGATCATCCCCGCCCGGGCCCGGGTGACCGAAGGGGCCGAACGCGACAGAATCTGGAGCCGGCAGAAGAGAGAGTACCCCTTCTTCGCCGAGTACGACGAGAAGACCACCCGGGAGATACCGGTGATCGTCCTGGACACCCTCTGAGGCGCCTTGAGTCTCCCCCGGGTGTCCGGACCCAGGTAGAGGGAGGGATCAGCCCACCGGTTCCCGGCAGGTGCCATCCAGCATGCACGGGTTGACCTTGATGATCGCCTGCCGGGGCTCGTAGGCGATCTCCCATCTCTGGGTGATCTGCTGTCCTGTCTGGCGGATCGTGCGGGTTACCCGAGTAATCCAGCCGGCTTGGGCTATTTGGACATACTGCTTCTCGCCGACCGCAATCTCCGGATCCGCAACCAACGATGGGTGGGGCGGGTCCACGACGTCAAGGCGCTCGGAGACCTCGGCTGTCACCACCCGCGCTCCGGGGCCTCCTTCGAATAGGACCTGCATGTGGCCCGCGCCGTCCTTCCACTCCCCCGCCACCGACCGTCCGTCGTTGTTCCCGAACAGCTTGACGGTGAGAGAGGTGTCCGTGTACTCGGTCCTGATCAACACGTCGGAAGGAGAGTCGTTGCGAAAGATCAGGTCGATGTCGGGCCAGTTGATGGTGGCCTCTATCCCCTCGGGGTAGCGGGAAAAGTAGCCGCTGTGAGGCATGTGGATCACGTCCTGGTAGCCGCCCCAGAAAACCGCGTTGTAGAGGGTTGTCGCGAACTGGCTGACTCCCCCTCCCACGCTGGGAATCAGGGTGCCGTTCACCAGGGTCGGCGCTTCGAGGAACCCCTTCTCCAGGGTCCGCCTCCCAACGCGCCGGTTGAGGCTGAACCGCTGGCGGGGCTTCACCACCGCGCCATCGACCAGGTCGGCGATCCGGTGGATGTTGGTCACCCGTGCCGAGCAGCAGTAGTGGTAGGTGGTGTATTGCGAAACCAGGTGAAGGTCGCCGATCCGCTCCAACTCGGGGACCGGCTCCTCCTGGACGGCCTCCGCCCTGGGCACCAGATTCACCGCCCGGGCCAGGAAGGTAGCCATCTCCGCCCGGGTGACCGGCCTGTCCGGACAGTACCGGGCCGGACGGGTGGAGCACCCGAGGGTGATGTTGGCGGCGGCCAATGCGTCGATGTTGTCGGAGTGGACGTTGCCGACGGTGTCGGTGTAACCGGCCGGCTCGGCGGTTGGCAGACCGAAGGCCCGGGTCAGGAAACTCGCCATCTGGGCGCGGGTGACCGGCTGGTCGGGACAGTACCGGGCCGGGCGGAGGCGACAACCCTGGGTGACCCCCAGTTCCGCCAGTGTCTCCACAAAGGGCGACCACCATGCGTCGCTCTCCACGTCCACAAACCTGGAGGGCCCATCCGGGGAGGGATTCAGGCCGAACGCCACTCGCCGGAGCCACACCGCCATCACCCAGCGCGACACCGGGTCGTCGGGGCAGAACTTGCGGTCGGCGCAATCTGTGCCTATGAAGGCGCCCGTCGCACCCAGGGCTCTGACCGCGGCGGCGTGTTCCCCCGCCTGGGCGATGTCGTCGTAATCGAAGATTGCGGCAGGCGCCGGGGAGGCTGTCGGCCCAGGAGTCATCGACGCCAGCACGACCACCAAAAGGACGGGCAAACGAGACAGAACAGTTCTTAGACGGGACGCCGACAAGCCTTTTCCGAGAATAAACGAGGCGCATCGCGGCGGAAGGTCTTTCGACGGCGCCTTCGGCTCGCTCGCTTCTCCGGACCGGGCCCACCGGCGATGCGGATACCATCAGAGCACCACCCGTCTTCCGAAAGACGCCTTTGTCCAAGAACCCGCAGTCTCTGTCGCCCGCCGCGCTTTCCTCCGGGATCCCGGTCCCCTGGGGCGTGGTCCTGGCCGGGGCCGCCATCGCCTTTTTGGTGATGGGCGCCCGCCAGACCCTCGGCATCTTCCTGCGAGCGGTGACCGAGGAGTTGGGATCGGGCCGGGAGCCGTACAGCTTGGCAGTGGCCATCCTCAGCCTGCTCATGGGTCTGCCGGTGGGCGGCTACCTGGCCGACCGCTTCGACCCCCGGCGGGTCCTTCTGGGATCTGCGGTCATATACGGGATAGCCATGCTGGGCGTGGCCCGCCTCACCTCGGCGGCCGGTCTGCTGTTCTTCCTGGGACTCCTGGGAGGCATCGGGTTCAGCGGGGTGTCCCTGGCCCTGGTGATGGGTGCGGTGGGCCGGCTGGTCCCCGCCGAGCGGCGGTCGTCGATGCTGGGAGTGATAACCGGAGGGGCCTCGGTCGGGATGTTCCTGACCGTTCCGGTGGCCCAGGTGGGCCTGGACACCATCGGATGGCGATGGAGCTTCGGCATCATCGCCATGTCCGCCGTGCTCATAGGGGCACTGGCCTTCCTGTTCCCCGGCCGCGGGAGCGAGGGGGCGCCAAGCGAGGACACCATCGACGAGCCCTTCGTCGAAACCCTCCGCAGGGCCCGGCGCAACCGGAGCTACCTGCTGTTGATCTCCGGGTTCTTCGTCTGCGGCTTTCATGTGAGCTTCATTGCCATCCACCTTCCGGCCTTCCTGACCGACGCCGGCCTCAGCGGTGGGGTGGCCTCCATCGCCCTGTCGATGATCGGGCTGTTCAACATCCTCGGCTCTCCCCTCTTCGGCCGCCTCGGCGACAGCTACCGCAAGCGGACCCTGCTGGCCCTGCTGTACGGGGTACGGGGCCTGTTGATGATCGGTTTGCTCCTGGTGCCCCTCACCACCGTAACGGCCATCGTCTTCGGCGCCGCCATGGGGATGGTCTGGCTGGGGACCGTGCCGCTCACCTCGGCCACGGTCGCCCACCTGCTGGGCGCCCGCTACCTCACCACCATGTTCGGCGTGGTGTTCTTCTCCCACCAGGTGGGTGCATTCCTGGGAGTGTGGCTGGGCGGGCGGGTGTTCGACGCCACCGGCTCCTACGTCCCGATCTGGCTGATCGCCATCGGGCTGGCCGCGGCGGCGGTGATCGTCCACCTTCCCATCCAGGATCAGCGCCAGGCGGTCCTGGCCAATCCGGCGGTGGCGGGCGGGAAGACGTGACCGGGTGACCACCACCCCTTCGGAGAGGGCCGGAACCGCCGATGAGACCCGGGGGGGTCCCTCCCCGGCGCAGGTCCCCTGGGCGATAGTTCTGGCGGGTGCGGTGATCGGTCTCCTGTCCATGGGGATCCGCCAGTCCCTGGGGGTGTTCCTGCTGGCTGTCTCCGAAGACCTGGGACCGGGGCGGGAGCCGTTCAGCCTGGCGGTGGCGGTGCTCAGCTTCCTGATGGGGCTGCCGGTCGCCGGATACCTGGCCGACCGTTACGACCACCGACGGGTCCTTCTGGTCTGCTCTCTTCTCTACGGCGGCGCGCTGGTGACGGTCTCCACACTCCACTCCTCGGGGGGTTTGGTGCTCTACCTGGGAGTGGTGGCGGGCCTCGGCACCAGCGGCCTGTCGTTCGGGGTGCTGTTGGGTGCGGTGGGGAGGCTGGTTCCCGCCGGGCGGCGGTCGGCGATGATGGGGGTGGTCGCCGCCGGGACCTCCATGGGAATGCTGCTGGTGGCGCCCGCCGCCCAGTTCGGCTTGGAGGCCTACGGCTGGCGGGCTTCTTTCGCCACCATGGGCGCGGTGGTGCTGGCCATGAGTTCTTTGGCCTTCCTCTTCCCCCGGCAGGCGACCATGCAGGCGGCACAGGACGGGGTGGTCGACGAGCCCTTCGGGGTCGCCGTCCGCAAGGCGCGGCGCAACCGCAGCTACCTGCTGCTAACCGCCGGTTTCTTCGTGAACGGGTTCCACATCGGGATGATCGTCACCCACCTTCCCGCCTACCTGATCGACGCGGGGATAGCCGGCGCGGTGGCCGCCCTGGTGCTGGCGGTGATCGGCGGAGTCAACATCTTCAGTTCCCCGATGTTCGGACGGCTCGGCGACCGGCTGCGAAAGCGGAACCTCCTGATGCTCATCTACGGGACGCGGGCGGTGTTGATCGCCGCACTCCTGGTCCTTCCCCTCAGTCCGGCCACCGCCCTGGCGTTCGGCCTCTGCATCGGGGTGATGTGGATGGGCGCCGTGCCCCTGACTTCGGCCACGGTCGCTCATCTGCTGGGAGCCCGCTACCTCTCGGCGCTGTTCGGGGTGGTGTTCTTCTCCCACCAGATCGGCGCCTCCATCGGAGGCTGGCTGCCCGGCAGGGTGTTCGACGCCACCGGCTCCTACCTTCCGGTCTGGCTGCTGGCGATCGGGCTGTCGGTGGTGGCCTTCTTCATCCACCTTCCCATCCAGGACCGGGGCGCTCCAGCCACAGGCTGAACCGCTAATCCCCGATCCGCCCACAACCTGGAGGGTCGTGAAAAAAAGCGTTGCCGGCGGGTTGAGTCTTGTCACACCGGGAGACCACGCTGATGCAGCCGAACACCGAGACGGTCCGGGCCAGACGTCGATCGGACCGCATCAAGGGATCAATCACCCGAGCAAGCCCCTGTTCCGGGCTGGGCGGGGCCTGTCCGACCCTGGAGAGGTGGTGGAGGGGGAGGGCCCGAAGGGGACCCCGGTTTTCGCGGGCAATTTTGGTCTGGTGGGCGACTGTTGGGCGCTTGGTCAGCGGCTGCCGGACAACCGGCCCTGCTTTGTTCCTGTTCGGGTCGCCACCCACCGTATGAAGGTCTGGCTCAAAGGCTTCGCACCCTCACGGGGCGGCCGGTGTCGTGGGACTCCTGGGCGGCCTCGGCGAGCGCCAGGGCCGCGTAGCCGTCGCGCCCGGTGGCAGCCGACGACTCCTCTCCTCGAACCAGCGCCAGGAATTCGCGCCACTGCAGAAGGTAGGACTCCCGGTAGCGCTCGATGAAAAAGTGCTGGAGGACCGGCGTAGAGAACCCGCCGGCGGTGGCCAGACGGGTGTGACGCAACGGGGGATCCACCGACGAGAGCTGGCCCTTCGACCCGTTCACCTCGATACGTTGCTCGTACCCGTACGGCGCGGCCCGGCTGTTCACGATCATGCCCAGGGCGCCGCTCGCGTAGCGCAGGGAGATGAAGGCCAGGTCCACGTCACCCAGGGCCGTAGCCTCCGGGATGACCAGGCAGGTGGCGGTGACGTTGACCTCTGTCACCTCCTCTGCCAGCAGGTAGCGGGCCATGTCGAAGTCGTGGATGGCCATGTCCCGGAACAGTCCCCCCGACACCGGCAGATAGTCGGCAGGCGGAGGCTCGGGGTCGCGGCTGATGATCACCACCTGCCAGGGGGTCCCGATGTCGCCTCGGGCCACCCCGTCGCGCACCGCCCGGTGCCCGGGGTCGAGACGGCGGTTGAAACCCAGGACCAAGGGGATCCCGGCGGATTCGGCCGCCTCCACCGCTTCGGCGGCCTCGGCCAGGTCCAAAGAGATCGGCTTCTCGCAGAAGGCGGCGATCCCCGCCTCCGCGGCCATCTTGATGTAGCGGGGATGGGTGGGGGTGGAGGAACAGATCGCCACCGCGTCTATGCCCGATGCGAACAGGGCGTCGTCATCGCCGACCGTCCTCACGCCGGTCTCCGCCTCCGCCCGTCGGGCGGCTTCGGGAACCGGTTCGTACAGCGCCGCCAACTCCACGCCGTCGATGAACCGGGACAGGAACCCGGCGTGCATGGCGCCGATCCTGCCGTATCCGATCAACCCGACCCTGAGGGTCATCCGGTCTCCTTTTCCCTGCTGGTCACCGAGGCCTCGGCTCGCACCAGACTTTACTGTGGGTTTGTCAGTCCTCGGCCACCACCGGGTTGCGGAGCACGCCCAGCCCGTCGATGTCCACCTCTGCCACGTCCCCGGGCCGCAGCCACCGGGGAGGCGTGCGGGCCATTCCGACCCCCGGCGGGGTGCCGGTGGCGATCACGTCCCCGATCTCCAGCGGCAGCACCGAACTCAGCTCGGCGATGAGGGTGGGGATGTCGAAGATCATGTCCCGGGTGTTGGCCTCCTGGAGGGTCTCGCCGCTCACCCGGCAGCGGATCCCCAGGTTGTGCGGGTCGGGGACCTCGTCGGCGGTGACCAAAGCCGGGCCCATCGGCGAGAAGGTGTCGAAGTTCTTGCCGAGGGTCCATTGAGAGGTGCGCATCTGGTAGTCCCGAGCTGAGACATCGTGGAACGGCAGGTACCCGACCACGTGCTCGAAGGCGCGTTCGGGCGGGATGTTCCGCCCCGGAGCGCCGATCACCACCCCCAGTTCGGCCTCGTAGTCCACCTTCTGGCTGATCCTCGGCAACACGATGGGCGCATCCGGTCCGATGATGGTGGTCGAGTACTTGGCGAACACGATCACGTTCTCGGGAGGCTCGTTGCCCGTCTCCCGGGCATGGGCGGCGTAGTTCTCGCCGATGCCGAACATCTTGGGAGGGTTGAGGATCGGCGCCAGAAGCTCGATCTCGTCCTCGGCCAGCCTGGCGCAGGAGTAGCCCGCCACGGCCTCGGCGGCCCTCTCCAAGGCTTGCGGCCCCCCGGCCAGCAACGCCACCATCTCGTCGGGCAGTCCTGCGTCGGCCTGGCTGAGGTCCACCACCCCGTCATCGGTCTGGGCGCCGATCCTGGTGGTTCCGGCTTGTTTGAATGTCACTAATCGCATGGCCCCTCACTTTACCCTCGATTCTTCCCTCTCCCGCCTGCCCCGGTCCTCGCAGAAAGCGCCGAGTCCCTGGCCGGTGAGGGACGGAAAAGGATAAGATACACCGGATGACCGAGATGCGTTCTCTGCTGTTCCACGGCCCCGAACAGCCGCCCGGGCGCCGGTTCACCGTCGAGCGGGCGCCGATACCCGAACCGGGACCGGGCGAGGTCCGCATCCGGGTTGCGAGGGTGGGCCTGTGCGGCAGCGACCTGCACGGCTACACCGGAGAATCGGGCCGCAGGGTGGCCGGGATGGTGATGGGGCACGAGGCCAGCGGGTGGATCGACGCCCTGGGAAAGGGTGTGTCCGGCCCCGCCCCCGGCACGCACGTCACCTTCAACCCCGCCCTGCCCTGCGCCGGCGCCTGCGGCCACGCCGTCGAGAGCCGCTGCGAACTGCTGGAGGTGGTGGGGGTGACCCCCCACATCCCCGGTGCCTTCGCCGACTACCTGACCATCGGCTCAGGCCGGGTGGTCCCCATCCCCGACCTCACCCCCGAGCAGGGAGCGGTGATCGAGCCCATGGCAGTGGGTCTTCACGCCGCCAACCAACTGGGCGCCACACCGGAGGACCGGGTGCTGGTGGTGGGCGGAGGCATGATCGGGCAGGTCACCGCCCATGCCATCCGCTCTCTCGGAGCGGGCGAGATAGTGATCTCCGAACCCCACCCCCGGCGGCGGGAGATAGCCGAGGCGGCGGGCTTTGCCACCCTGCATCCCGACCAGGTCCAAGCCGAAGCGCCCTTCGACCGGGCGATGGACGCGGTGGCAATCTCGGCCACCGTCAGCGCCGCGCTCGACGCGGTCCCCAAGGGAGGAGTGGTATGCGTCGTCGGCCTGGGGATGCCCCAGGTGACCGTCCCGCTCTTCTCGATCGTGGTGGGAGAGCGGATCGTGGTGGGCTCCTACTGCTACTCCGACGCCACCTTCATAGAGACCGCCCACAGGCTCACCGACGGCAGTCTCGACCCGGCCGCGCTGATCGGGCCCACCGTGAGCATGGAGGACTTTCCCCAGGCATTCGAGGACCTGGCCAGCGGCGCCATATCAGAGGTGAAGGTGCTGATGACCACCGACCGGGCCTCCGGCTAGAGACCCGATGCCGCTCGTCTCCCTACCCACCGGGATCGAGATGTTCTATGAGGTGGAGGGGACCGGCGAACCGGTGCTGCTGATCATGGGCACGGCCGCCGACCACACCCCCTGGGCCCGGCAGGTGGAGGACTACCGGGACCACTTCACGGTGATCACCTACGACCACCGGGGCACCGGCCGGTCCACCCACCCGCCCGATCCCCGCTCCTACTCCATGCGGGTCCTGGCCGACGACGCCGCCGCGTTGCTGGACCATCTCGACCTGGGGCCGGCCCAGGTGTCGGGTCTGTCCCTGGGAAGCGCCACCGCCCAGGAACTGGCCATCAACCACCCGGACAAGGTGAAGTCGCTGCAACTGCACTGCACCTGGGGGTACTCGGACGAGTGGTTCTGCCGGATGATCGACTCGATGGAGTTCATGGTGGCGAACGACGACTTCGCGGCCTACATCCGCTGCGCTCTGATGTGGGTCGCCAGCCCCGACTTCATCAACAACCGGCCCGACGACGTGAAAGCCTTCGAGACCGGCTTCATCCTGGAGAACCCCCACCCGCCCTCCAAGGAGGGGATGATGGGGCACTTTTGGGCCGACAAGACCCACGACGCCCTCGACCGCCTCGCTCGGATCACCGTCCCCACCCTGATCACCTCCGGCGAGATGGACCACCAGGTGCCCACCCGCTATGGCCGGGAGGTGCACCGTCGCATCCCGCACTCGGACCTGCATGTCTTCGGAGGCCCCCGATCCAGCCACATCGCCTTCCACGAGATGCCCGAGGAATGGAACGCCTTCACCTTGGAGTGGATGAAAGATCAGACCTGCCGCCGGGAATAAGAGGGTACGACGGGTCGGGAAACTCTACCCCTGGCCTCCACAGTTACACACCTACAATTTCCATTACCCTCGCAGGAGGGGAGAGCAATGTTGGCTGCCGGGCATGAGAGAAAGGAGCCATGGGGATGGGATGGTCACTTCCTATTCCGGAAGAGCGAGAGGCATTGGGTCGTAGATTGTTCGTGTTGGTAGGGATGCATCCGAACGGACTCACCTATAAGCAGATAGAACGTCGGTACGGACTGAGCAAAGAAGAGGTACAGGCGGTCCTGGAAGACACCAAAACGCTGATGGGTGAAGATGGATTCTCCGAGTTGTACATTCTGACGGACAAACGACTGAGAGTGAGACCCGCCAAACCATATAGATTGGTTCCTGTGTGACGATCCGGGTCTTGGACCTGCCGGAGTGGGCGATATGGGCATTTCTGGCCATTGTGGCCGGTTCTCTGATTGCGAGAACCCTTCTGGCCATTGAAGACATACGTCTCAAGAAAGCCGAACGAGCGTTGCGGTCATTGGAGTTCGCCGAGCGGTGGGAGGCTGCTCTCCGTAGGCAGTTCGGAAGCAGCCCATAGCTTTGAATCCCCCTCCAAAAGGAAGGGAAGACCACATCCAAACGAGGACCGCTGATAGCGCTTCCCGGTGTAACGGCGCGGGGCTGACCATCCCGCTCCGATCTTGAAGTTGCTGGCCGACAAACTGTCTCGAGAGCCTGAGGGACCAGCCGGCAATCGCACCGGAGATAAGGACTCCCCTCCGGTAGCGTCCGGGGTGAAGTGCTGAGATCGATCAGGACCCGGATCAGCGACTCGGTGGCGGGACTCTTCGCCCACGGGACCCAACCGCTGCAGGACACCGCCCGGTTTCCCGGCGACCGGGGTCTGTGCGGTCCGGGTTCGGTGAGTTGGAGGGTGATCGGGGACGTCTCGGCCTTCCTGGGCGGCATACGGGCGCTTTTGATCCAGTCGGCCCATCCCGAGGTGGTGGCCGGGGTGGAGGACCACAGCCGCTACCGGGAGGACCCCCTAGGACGGCTGAACCGCACCTCGTACTTCGTCACCACCGCCACCTTCGGGGCGCTGCCTGAGGTGGAGAGCGCCGTCGGCCGGGTCCGCGCCGCCCACCGGGGCGTGGCCGGCCTGTCATCGCGCAACCTCTCCTACAGCGCCTCCACCCCGGAACTCGCCGCCTGGGTGCACAACACCCTCACCGACTCCTTCCTGGTGGCCTACCGGGAGT
>JAPPKR010000010.1 GCA_028819835.1 bacterium
ATCGGGGGGTAGTGATGCTCACTTGGGTGGCGGGAGTGCGGGTGGCCCAGGTGATAGCGCCGCCGTTCGCTTCATTCGTCACCGGTGTGGTGGGTCCCCGGTCCATGTTCCTGCTGACCACGGTCATGACCGCCTTCGCAGCTTTGGCTTGGCGTCCTCTGAGACGCCGACTCAGGGGGACCTTTTATTCCTAGGTGATCGGAGATTCCTGGGGGGATGGCGGTAGGGTTACACCCATGACAAGACTTCCTGAATTAAGTTCGGCCGCGGCGGTTTCTGACGGTGAGGGGCCCGTCTTGGTGGTGCCGATGGGCGTCGACCGGGAGCCCGGGCCGGGTGCCGAGTACGTGTTGGATCAGCTGGGTTCGTGGGTGGGTGATCACCTGGAGGGAGTGGGTTTCTCGGGTAAACCGGGGGAGGTGGCGGTGATCCCGACAGGGGGTGGATTCCGGTACAACTGGGTGGTGATGGCCGGTGTGGGCGGCGATCCCGATCATGAGACGGTGCGCAGAGCTTCGGCTGTTGCCTACCGGGCCGCTCCCCGGACCGAGAGCCTGGTCACCACCCTCCACCAGGTATCCACTCCCGGCGCCCTGGCCGCTACGGTGGAAGGGGCGCTCCTGGCTGGCTATCGGTACGAGAACTATCGGAGTGAGAAGTCGGACCGGCCTCTGGCGGAGGTTCGGCTGGCCGCCCCGCTGCCTTCGGATTGGGCCGATACGGCCGAGCGGGCCCGCATTGTGGCCGAGGCGGTCGCCCACGTCCGGGACTGGGTGAATCAGACCGGGCTCGACCAGGGGCCTGCCGACCTGGCGGCTTCGATGTCGGAGGTGGCGACCAAGGCGGGGATGACCGTCGAAGTGTGGGATGAGAAGAAGCTGGAGGAGGAGGGGATGGGCGGGATCCTGTCGGTCGGACGGGGATCGCACCGTCCGCCGCGCCTGGTGCGGTTGGTCGGTCCGGGGGAAGGTCCCAAACTGACCCTGGTGGGGAAAGGCATCACCTTCGATACGGGCGGGTTATCCCTCAAGTCCCCCACCATGATGGAGAACATGAAGACCGACATGGCGGGCGCAGCGGCGGCCGCTGCGGCGGGGGCGGCAATCAGCCGGCTCGGCCTGGGAGTGCGGGTGGAGGTGCTCGCCGCCCTGGCCGAGAACATGCCGGGAGGGCGGGCGTCCCGTCCCGGTGATGTCTTCCGAGCCCGCAACGGGAAGACCGTGGAGGTGATGAACACCGACGCCGAGGGTCGGCTGGTCCTCTCGGACGCCCTGAGTCTCGGAGTGGAGGGATCGCCGGACCTGATGGTCGACCTGGCCACCCTGACCGGGGCGTGCAAGATAGCCCTGGGTCTCGAGATAGCCGGGCTGTTCGGGACCGAGGACGCCAGGACAGCGGTGGGCGAGGCAGCCGAGGCGGCGGGGGAGAAGGTCTGGCCGCTTCCCCTGCCTCCCGAGTACCGCAAGTTGCTCGACTCGCCGGTGGCCGACATGAAGAACACCGGGGGTCAATGGGGCAGTGCGATCACTGCCGCACTTGTTCTGAAGGAGTTCACCGGCGACGTCCCGTGGGCGCATCTGGACGTGGCGGGGCCTGCCAGATCCGCCAAGAAGGAGCACTACATCTCAGAGGGCGGCACCGGTTTCGGAGTGCGAACCCTGGTGGAACTCGCCTCACGGATGGCGAGCAACGGTTAGAGGCGTGACGAGACTTGCTGATGTAGGTTCGGCCGCGGCCGTAGCCGACGGTGAGGCACCGGTGCTGGTGGTCCCCATGGGCGCCGACCGGGCGCCGGGACCGGGCGCCGAGTACGTGTTGGATCGTCTGGGATCGTGGGTGGGCGAGCACCTGGAGGGAGTGGGTTTCTCGGGCAAGCCGGGAGAGGTGGCGGTGGTGCCCACCGCGGGAGGGATCGGTTACCGATGGGTCGTGATGGTGGGGGTGGGCGACGATCCCGACCAGGAGACTGTGCGCAGAGCCGCGGGCGCCGGTTACAGGGCTGCTCCCCGGACCGAACACCTGGTCACTACTCTTCACCAGTTGTCGACGCCTGGTGCGCTGGCCGCCACGGTGGAGGGGTCGCTCCTTGCCGGATATCGATACGAGGACTATCGGAGCAAGCCGTCAGACCGACCGGTGCCGGCGGTGGGATTGGCCGTTCCGGTGCCCCCCGGTTGGATGGATACCGTCGAGCGTTGCCGGGTGGTGGCCGAAGCGGTGAACGCCGCCCGGGATTGGGTGAACCAGCCTCCCCAGGACCAGGGTCCCGCCAACCTCGCCGCTTCGATGTCCGCCCTGGCGACCGAAGCGGGGATGACCGTCGAGATCTGGGACGAGAAGAAACTCACCGAAGAGGGGATGGGCGGGATCATGTCGGTGGGACGGGGATCGCATCGCCCTCCTCGCCTGGTGCGGATGATCGGGCCGGGGGAGGGTCCCCGGCTGACCCTGGCCGGGAAGGGAATCACCTTCGACTCGGGAGGGCTCTCCCTGAAGCCGGCCAAGAACCAGGAGTTGATGAAGTTCGACATGTCCGGGGCTGCCGCAGTGGCGGCTGCCGGGGTGGCGATCAGCCGCCTCGGTCTGGGGGTGAAGGTGGAGGTGCTGGCCGCCCTGGCCGAGAACATGCCGGGGGGCGGGGCAACCCGGCCGGGGGATGTCTTCACGGCCCGCAACGGGAAGACCGTGGAGGTGGTGAACACCGACGCCGAGGGTCGGCTGGTGCTGGCGGACGCCCTGAGCCTGGGCGCCGAGGGATCGCCGGACCTGATGGTCGACGTGGCCACCCTGACCGGAGCCACCGCCGTGGCGGTCGGCCTCAGATACGGGGGACTGTACGGGACCGAGGACGCCAGAAGGATGGTGGCCGAGGCGGCGGAGACTGCAGGGGAGAGGGTCTGGCCGCTTCCCCTGCCTCCCGAGTACCGCAAGTTGCTCGACTCGCCGGTGGCCGACATGAAGAACACCGGGGGTCGATGGGCCGGCGGGATCACCGCCGCACTGGTGCTCCAGGAGTTCACCGGCGACGTCCCCTGGGCGCATCTTGACATACCGGGACCGGCCAAGACCAAGAACGCCAAGCACTACCTGGCTGCCGGCGCCACCGGATTCGGGGTGCGAACCCTGGTGGAACTGGCGGTACTGATGGAGAGAAACTGATCCTGCCTCCTTGGCTGTGGTTTTCGCAGTGACAACTGCAGCACTTACAGTTGTGCTGGCCCTAAAAGGCTTCTAAGAAATCGAGGCGAACTTCAGGCCAATTCGCTGACTGAGGAGGACGGATCCTCCTCGATAGAGATGCTGCCGAAGCCGTATGCGATTTCAAGGACTTCCTTTGCTACAAATAAGCGGTTGCGGCGCTTGCCCGTTATCTCCTCCAAGAGTCCCGCGTCAGTGAGGATGTCTATGGCCCGCTGGGCCGTGGCAAAGGAAACCCCCAGGTCGGTGGCTGCTGTACCAACCTGTGTGAGTGGCCGGCCGAACAACCTTTCGGCCAGCCGAAGTGCGGTGGACGTTGCGCGAGCCTCGAGAAGTCGTTGACGGATGCGTTGCTGGAGTTCGACAAGGCTCACGGCCCTTCTTGTTGCATCGGTAGCCACCGCGGCGAGTCCCCCGAGAAAGAAGTCAAGCCACGGAAAGGGGTCTGAAGTTCGACTGGTGTGTCCGAGCAGTCGGTAATAGTCCTCGCGATGCTGCTCAAAGAACACCGACGGATAGAGCACTGGACGGTCGAGAATACCCCGCTCTATCAGCATGAGAATGATCAGAAGTCTCCCAATCCGACCGTTGCCATCTGCGAAAGGGTGGATCGCTTCGAATTGGTAGTGAGCGAGACCTATTGCTATGAGGTCGGGTAACCGCCGGTCGTGAAGGAACGCTTCGAGTTCGCCTATTGCCGCCTTCGCTTCGGTCGGCGGTGGCGGTACGAAACTGGCGGTTTCCAGTGTTGAACCGGGGAAGCCTATCCAATTCTGGGTCGTTCTGAAGTCGCCGGGTGAGGCATGGCGCCCTCCAGCGTCCTTCATCAGGACCCGGTGGGTCTCTCGGATCAACCGAGTGCTGATAGGCAGGTCATCCAACCGACCAACCGCGTAGTCGAGGGCGCGAAGATGGTTGTAGACCTCCTGGAGGTCATCGGAAGCCTTGGTTTGACGCGCGGCCTCGAATTCGAGCAGTTGGTTCACGGTGGTGACGGTTCCTTCAATCCTGGAACTCAGCACTGCTTCCAGGCGAACGTAGGGGGAGGTGAGCATCTCGATCGAACCGAGGCCCCGGACCACGCCTTCCAGACGGTGGAGGGCGGCTGTTGCCCGAACCAGCTTCTTTACTGTCTCTTGCGGATAATCGAGAGAGACAGGCAGCGCCGCGGGGAAAAAGGCTCGATACCCTTCCAAGGTCCTTCTGGTCGTTCCAGATGCCCACTGTTGTCGTTCTGCACTGTAAGCGACCATATAGCCCTATCTTATTATCGCTATTGGGCTAGGTCGATAATACTGCTACTTCCTGTTGTTGCAAGTGGTGATAGGAGAAGCGACCTTAAGTTTCCTATCGCACCGATTCGCCACCCGGACTGGGAAAGGCCGGTTAGTCGCGGTCCTCGGTCTTGTCCGAAATCTCAGCCATCTCCGGTTCCACCGGTGTCGGCGTTGCTGTGCGACGCCGACTACGGCGCCTCCACCAGAGAATTGCCACGACGATGGCGATGAACGGCAGGAACGGGATCAAGACGCCCATCACCACCGCCAGCCCGCCCAGGACGGCAATCAGCGCGTCCGCGCTGGAGTCGAGGGCGTCGCTGAATCCGGTCGGGGAGCCGTCGCCCCTTCCGTCCGCCTCCACCTGCACCAAGACCTGGGTAGATGCCAGGGTGTCGTCCAGGACGACCCCCTCGGGGTCGATCGGCGTGGCGGTGACCGTGATCTCCACGTCGATGCCGCGGACGGCGAGTCGACCCGCCATACGCCCGTTCTCCACCGACTCGGTGAGGGTGGCGGTGAGGAACTCCCCGGGCTCGATCCGCTCGAAGCTTCCGTGATCGAGTGCGAAGAGGTTCTCCTCCAGCGGGAGGCTGTGGGACTCGATCCTGATGTCGGTGAGAGCGGTGTCACCCAGATTGCCGATCTCCAGACAGAAGTTCACCCGGTCGTCATCGGCCTCCAGGGAGATGTCGGGCGAGCCCAGGCAGGGGTCTTCGCTGTCGGCGGAAACCCAGGAGGTGACCTGCATGCGGGTGTTGGGAAGCACTTCCTGGGCCGTCACCGTCACTCCGGTGGTGTCGGAGACGCTATCCAAAGGAATTCCGTCCGGGTCCAGGGGTGTGGCGTTCGCCGCTATCTCGATGTCGAGGCCTCTGATGGCGACGCGGCCGTTGAAGCGACCCTTCTCGACGGTCTCGGTAAGCGTGGCCGTGAGGAACTGGCCGGGTTCTATCCGTTCGAACCCGCCGTGTTCAATGGTCAGCGGGTTGGCGCCGAGGTCCAGCGCCGGCGACTGGATCTCTACATCGGTGATCGGTGTGTTTCCGGGGTTTCCAACAAAGACGCAGATGTTCACAATGCCGTCGTCGGGCTGGACGGTGACCGTCTTGGCGCCGAGACATGGATCGTCGTCGTCACTGGAGACCCAGGCATGCACGAAGATGCCCGGGTTGGGGATCACCTCCTGTGCGGTTACGGTGATCCGGGTCCTGTCGGAGATGGTCCCCAGCGCACCGCCGGCGGCATTCCCCGGCGTGGCGGTGGCTTCGATCAGTATTTCCAGGCCTCGGGTTGCAATCCGGCTGGCGAGGCGGCCCTTGATCATCTCCTCGGTGAGGGTGGCTGTGAGAAACTGTCCCGGCTCTATCCGGTTGAAGCTTCCCCGTTCCAGCACGAACGGGTTTATGTCCAGCAGGAGGACGTCGGAGTGCAGCTCCACATCGGTGAGGGTCGTCTCGCCCTTGTTGGCCACCTCCACGCAGAAGTTGACCGTGTCGTCCCGGCGGACGGAGATGTCCTTGGATCCCAGGCAGGGGTCCTCACCGCCGGTTGACATCCAGGCGGTGACCAGGAGTCCGGTGTTCGGGAGGATTATCGGTTGGTCGGGCAACTGGCTGATCGCCAGGGTGATGGTGGCCAGGGCAACCTGGTCCTGGAGAGTGCGCACTTGGCCCCGCAGCCTCTCGAGGTCGGTCTCTCGGATCAGCAGTTCCCCCTCGTAGAAGGCCACGTTCTCCAGGTTGGTGGCGGTCTCGAGGAAGCTGCGCAGCCGGATCACGCTCGCTTGGGCGGTGGTGATCCGGCTCTGGAGGTCGACGATCCGGTCGGTCACGTCGTCGGCGCTGATCTGCTGGTCCACCAGTTCACCTATCTGGGAGAGCCTTGCCAGCGCAACGGAGAAGTCCTCCGGCAGCACCTTGAAGACGATCTCTGAGTAGGCCGACGGCCTGGATCGGGTTTGCTGTCCGAACACGA
Source organism: bacterium (assembly GCA_028819835.1). Next base: position 6,453 of record JAPPKR010000010.1, read on the forward strand.
ACCCGCCCAGGCCCTGGACGACCGATATGGCCTGGTTGGTGGCGGCCGCCACGTCCGGCGCCTCCACCGAAACCCAGGCTCGGTAGATGACGTCCCGCCCGAAAGCGGCGGGGGAGTTGGCGGTCGACAACTCGACAACCGCACCTGCCGAGCCGTCGTCAACAGAACTGACGTCGCTCTCCTTCTCGGCCGCCATCGCTTCCTCTGTAGCCATCTCCGCCTCTTCCGCGGCCATCACTGCTGCCTCCGCGGCTGCTTCGGCCGCGGCCGCTGCAGCCTCGGTGTCCGCCGACCCGGCTGCCGCCTGGGTATCGGCCAACTCCGCCTGCACCTCCTCCAAAGTCTGCGCTTCCACCATGGCCTCCTCGGCCATCGCGGCCGCCATCTCCACATCTTCGGCTGCGGCTTCTGCGGCTGCGGCTTCTGCTTCCGCTACCGCCGCGGCCGCCGTGGCCGAAGCCGCGGCCGCATCCTCGGAGGCGGACTCTTCGTCGGAGCCGCAGGCGCCAGCCAACAAAAGAAGCAGGGCCAACAGCACCGATGCGGTGCGATGCCGCTCCTTGATCCGCGCTCTGGCTCCTCGGCGCCCTCCGCGTCGCGACCAACCCATGTTTTCCACCTTACCCCGAAGCCGTGGCTTAAGTCGTTGAGGGAACGAACATCCTGTGCGTCGCTGTTGCGGGAGTTCTGTCCAACTCGGTGGCGGTCGGTCTCCGATACGCGGGACCCGGCCCCCCCGGGTAGGCGCCGTTTCCATCGTCGCGATTAGTCCTGGAAGGTCGCGATACAACACCCGCCGTTCCTTCCTCCGGGGCGCCGCGACGTATGTAACTTTCGGTCTCGCCACCGATGAAGGAGGGGAAGTGAAGAGGCAGGGGCATTTTGCCGGCATCAACGGTGAAACGGGGGATTGTCGGCCCTGGTGGCGGGTGGATGCGGGTGTCCGGACTCCTCCCTTGGTCCGGAGTGGACTCCGCCACCCCTGCCTCTTCCCCACCCAGGCAAGGATTGGAGAGCCTGGTGGGGAGGTTGAGTAATGGGAGAGGGGCCGTGAGCATTCCCAGGGTGAAGGCTGGGGTATGCGGGGTGTTGCTGGCGGCGGGACTGGTCCAGACACTCCCCGCCGTGGCGGCGCCGCCTACCCATTCGGAGGGCGTATGCACGGTCAGCGCGGAGATCGACGAGAACACAGGCGAGGTCTATCCCGTGACTTTCTGTATCCACACCGAGCGCCGAGGCTCCCACTACAGCCCCTCTTTCGGCAGTCTTGACCTGCAGATCAGTTCCAGCGGGTGCTACTACATGGGGACCAGGTCCACGCAGTGGGTGTTCCTGGAACTCCACGAGGACGGTGATCTGACCTACGGCTGGTCTCCCGACGGGAGACGGGGTGGGCACCGGGTGGTGGGAACGGCCCATCGGTGTTCCTGGCCGGCGGTGGAGAGAGAAGAGATCGAGGGGTATGTGTGGAGTGAGATCGGCGACTACGCCCATCAGGCTCCCCAGGTCTCATTCAACCCCTCGTCCCCCCGGGGCCTAGTCGGCATCGAGACCTTCGCGGCATTGAGCACTCCGGCTCCCTGGAGTTACGCCTCGACTTCTCCCTACACCGGCCGATCGCTCCGGGCAGAGGTGAAGGTGCGCCAGGTGAGGATCGACTGGGACGACGGTCCCGCCCAAGTGTTCGGGGAAGCTCTTCACTCCCGGCTGACGGGCTATCCGGACGGTGCGGCGAGCCACACCTACCAGACCAAGAGCTGTGAGGAGAACGGCCCCAGATGCCGGACCGGGATCGGTGCCTATGAGATCGCAACCTCCTTCGTCTGGTCGGGCTGGTACGCCGTGGGCGGAGCGATGAAGACCCTGAGGATCCCCAACACCTATTCCACCGATGCTTATCCGGTGACGGAACTGATCTCCCTGGTCGTGGGCTAGTGAGGCGGAGGCGGTTGGAGCGTGTTCAACACGGTGTTTCGCTGTTGAAGAACCAAACAAGGACAACCCTCCCAATGACAGCCATCCGCGCGATCACCCTGATGGCCCTACTACTGGCGTCCTGCGGGGATGACGCCCACCCGCCCACCACCCAACCGGCGCCTGCCGCCACCATCAACACAGCCCTACCACGGTTACTTCCGGCCACCACCCAAGAAGCCGCAGAACGGGAGGACTTCGAGAGCGACCTCACTGAGGTGGCGGTCGAAGAAGAGTGTCCGGAGAGAACCCACGCCCACCAGGGAGGGGAGTGCCATCCCGACCACCCCGACGACACGCCGCTCACGCCTGCGGACTTACCGACAACCCCCGAGGAAGTAGCCGAGGCCGACATTGTGAGCCTCGAGGCTCTCCTGTCTGCCGATGTCTGTGAGGCCGCTGGGGGAGGGTGGAACACAGACACCCAGCAGTGCGGACCCCTGGCTACCGCGCAGGATCCTCATCCCGAACCGGAGGAGGATGAAGAGCAGGGTGCAGTCGCGGAAAGGAGTGGGAGTGCAGACGAGGTGGTGGTCCAGTGGTGGCGGCCCGGTTTGATCGATGAAGCGGTGGCGCTGGTTGATCCGCACTCCGTGGGTGCGGATGATTGGCATCTGAACGAGTCCGAGCGTGACTGGGGTACCTATAGCTTTTACCGCTTCTATCACGGCCTCCGGGAGGACGGCGCCGCGGAACGGGCGACGTTCTGGCAGGCAATCCAACTCGTCCACAATGTCCAGTTGCTGAAGATTGGGGGGACCTACTTCCCCCACCGCTACGACGTGGGTTGGGTTGAGCACCCGAACCAGATAGCGGTCGGGCTCACCTTTCCCCTTGGGGAGACGCTGATGGTGGCCGTCACCCGCGTCGATGGATCGTGGGCCGCGGATTGGGATGTTGAGTTTCCGCCTGGGCCTTCGATCCGTCCCACCACTCCTTTTTCGGAGCCGCGCTTTCCCGGGACCGCTCAGGCCCTGGGGCGGGAATGCGCACCGGTGGAGGAGGTGTGGAGCAAGAACCAACCGGTCGAGGATGCTTGCACTCTCCAAGCCGTCCAGACCGCTATCGAGTACGCCTGGTCCGGCACGGTCGAGCAACGGATGGCCGCCGTGCGGGATGGCCAGGTCCTTGCCGACCTGTTGGAGGCGGTGGACAATATACAGGACCCGTTCATAGCTTCGGGGATGGGACCTGTCGGTCGGGCGACGAAGACCACTGAGATCAGGGGTGTCAAGTGGCGGGGAGGCTTTGCGCAGGCGTCGATGATCCTTCTCGAGTGGCGGGCGGTTTGGCCGGTGCGGGATTTGAGCGAGGAGGAACGGCAGGCGGCCATCCGCTATTACGAATGGAGCGCGGCCCAGGGCCGGGAAGTGTCGGAGGAGCGTCTCCGGGGAGACTTCCAGATCGGAGGCCCCGTGGACTGGATCGAGACGTTGATGGTTCGCACCGCTGACGGCACCTGGCGGCAGTCTTACCGAGAGTTCTGCGACAAAATGGACCGCACCATCGCGAACTTTCCTGACTATGTCCCGGAAAGGGAGTTACGGTGTCCTGACGATCCCACTCCCCACTTTCCCGACTCGCGGTTCTTCGACCAGTCTCTCCCGCCGCCCAACACCCGCCTGTATTACGTTGATCCCCGCGCCAATGATGATCCGAACACCCTGTACCGGTTGGATAGGGGCCTGCCCCGCCTCGAGGGTGAGTTTTTGGGGGTGCCTCCCTCGTGACTCCCGCGCAGGTCCGCCAGCGCCACCGCTCCATTCTCTGGTCGGCGGGTCTGGTGCTGACCGCCGGGGTGGTGCTGGTGTTGCTCCCGTCACCTGAACAGTCCGAAGCGGATACCAGGACCCGGCCGGGAACGATCACCCAGACCACCACATATGTCGGGACCAAACCCGAGGAACGGCGTAGATGCCTCTCGTGGGACTGGTACGGCCAGTGCGAACAGTGGGAGGTCTGGACTGTCATGGTGCCATGCACCCCGGGCTCGGACCCCGCCTGTTCAAATGTCAGCAGCCAGACGCGGCTGGAGTGTTCGGGCTTTTGGGCTGGGGGCCTGGGGTCGGACTGTCGGGAGTACGTCCCTCACACCCACGTACCGACGACCACTACCCGTGCGCCCATTACGACGACTACGACGCGTGCGCCCATTACGACGACCACGACGCGTGCGCCCATTACGACGACCACGACGCGTGCGCCCATTACGACGACCACGACGCGTGCGCCCATTACGACGA
>JAPPKR010000260.1 GCA_028819835.1 bacterium
AGACGGAAGTGGCGCCCGCCCCCTGGGCCACGAAGATGAGGGTGAAGCCCACCACGAACAAGAGGGAGGCCCGGAGCACCTTGGAGGTGGACGCCACCCCTCTCTGCAGGTCGGCCACCGAGTACCCCGACACCATCGCCAGGTATCCGGGGAGCAGCGGCAGCACGCAGGGAGAGATGAAAGCCAGGAGGCCCCCTCCGAACGCCACCGCCAGTTGCAGTGCCAGAGCCATGTCCAGAAAATCCATCGAAGCGCCTCTCACGCGTTGACTGCCGTAGGCAAATCCATTGCCTTCAATCGGGACTTTACCGTTGCTGGCTGCTTAAAGCCCTAGCCATAAGCGCGGTCATATGAGTTGGTCGAAGTATCCGCCTGCCCGTGCGGGGTTAGTTCATCTGCGGCAGGTGCGGGCGCCGGGCGTCGAAGTAACCTAGGCCGCAGTCAGCAACCGGGTGGTCTATATCTTGGAGCGGTCCGATCGGCCGGCACCGACGTGAACCGCATCCACGATTGGTACTGCAAGTCGGTTCGGTGGAAACGACTGATGGTCGATCAGGTGCTGCCCGATGTCCTGGACGGCGTCGACCTGGGGGGTCGGGTGCTGGAGATCGGACCCGGCCCCGGGCTCGTCACCGCGGCGCTGATCGAGTACGGAGTGGCGGATCTGACGACGGTGGAGATCGATCCGAGGGCCGCCGAGCGCCTCCGCGGCCGGTTCGGCTCCAGTGTCGCCGTTCACACCGGCTCGGCCTCCGACCTGCCGCTCGCCGACGGGTCGATCGACGTCGTGGTGTGCTGCACGATGCTCCATCACGTTCCGACGGCCGCCGAGCAGGACGACATCCTGTCCGAATGCCGGCGGGTTCTGACGCCGGGAGGGATGCTGGTCGGATCGGACTCGAAGACCAGCCTGCGCCTCCGGATTTTCCATCTGTGGGACACGCACAACCCGGTCGACCCGACAGGTCTCGAAGCCCGCCTCGCCGGCGCCGGGTTCGGGCGGGTGCTCGTCACGGACTTCGAAAAGCGGTTCCTGTTCAGGGCGTCGGTGGCTGTGTGAGCCATCGGGCCCGGACGAAGTTGCGCCGGGTGCCGGCGGTGCTCTTCGGTCTGGTGTTGTTCGGATTCGGCATGGGCCTCATGGTGCAGGCCGACCTCGGCCTGTCTCCCTGGGAGGCCCTCCACCAGGGGATCTCGATCCACACCCCGCTCACCATCGGGGTGGCCGGGATCCTCATCGGGTTCGTCGTGCTGCTGGCGTGGATCCCTCTTCGCCAACGGCCCGGGCTCGGCACGGTGCTCAACATCATCGTCGTCGGACTGGTGATCGACGGCACCCTGCTTCTGGTTGGAACTCCGGCGTCATTCCTGGCGCGTCTGGCCCTCATGCTGGGCGGGCTCGTGATCGTGGCGCTCGGATCAGGCATCTACATCGGAATGCGGCTCGGACCGGGCCCGCGGGACGGGCTAATGACTGGATTGGCCAAGCGGGGCCTCTCGATTCGGCTCGCACGGTTTCTCATCGAGGGCTCGGTGTTGCTGGTCGGCTGGCTCCTCGGCGGAACGATCGGGCTGGGCACGGTGGCCTTCGCCGTGCTGATCGGTCCGCTGGTCCAGTTATTCCTGGAGCGCGTCGACGTGGCCAGGCCGTGACCGACCCGGCGGCCGGGAACTGAACTCGATCCCGCGCCACCTGCAGCCTCCCTATCGGCGCCAGCGCACCTCCGGGATGGTGACGAGTTACCGCTTTCCGCCCGTTATCCACCTCCCCAACCCCCTCCGCCCTCCCCAGGCGAACACACAGGAGCGAGCAACGATCATCGCCAGGATCGCCCACCACACCCCCGGCAATCCACCCCCCGCCGCGTCGGAGACCCACAACACCGCGGCCGCCGCCACCAGGCCCGCGCCCGTGGACGCGGCCAGGAGGCGCACCGCCAGGACCGCCATGAATATCCCGTCGGCCACGAACACCAGGGCGCCCAGGGGCTGTATCAGGGCGGCCTGGGGCACCACTCCCCTCACTGCCTCGGCCACCGCCCGGTCGTCAGTGAACACCCCGCCCAGCCAGGGGCCGGACGCCAGCAGCAGTCCGGCGATCACAACTCCCATCGCCAGTCCCCAGCCCAGCAGACGGATGGTGACCTGGTGTGCGTTGGCGACGTCCCCGCGTCCGGCCTGCTCCCCCACCAGGGCCTGGCCGGCGATGGCCATCGAGTCGAGCGTGAAGGAGCACAGGGCCCACACGCCGACCATGATCTGGTGGGCGGCGACTTCCACCGTCCCCACCCGGGCCGCGGCTGCCACGCTCAGGGTGAGGGTCATCACCAGAAACAGGGTCCGGAGCGCCAGGACCGCCCCCATCCCCCAGAAGCGGAGCAGATCGCCCCATCCCGTACCCCGAATCGACCAACCCTCGATCGATGCGCGCCGGGAGAGGAGCAGGAAGAAGCAGCCGGCGCCCAGCCACTGGGCGGTGACCGTCGCCCATCCCGCACCGGCAAGGCCCCATCCGAGACCGAAGATCAAAACCGGGTCCAGCGCCGCGTTGAAGGCGTTCACCCCCACCGAGACCCACATCGGGGTGCGGGTGTCCTGGTATCCCCTGTAGATCCCGTGGGATGCCAGGTTCAGGAGGGCGGCCGGGAACGCCAGGGCCCGGATCCGGAGATACTCGACCGCCGGAGCGGTGACCTCCGCCGATGCCTGCATCATGCCCACCAGCGCCCCCGACGCCGTCCAGAACACCACCACCCCGACCATCCCCAGGCCGATGGCGGTTACGATCGCCTGGTTGACCACCCGGCTCGCTCCGGCCCTGTCCCCCCGCCCCAGGCTCTGGGACACCATGGGAGTGGTCACGAAGGCCAGGAAGTTGCAGACCGCGAACGCCATGCCGAAGAGGGCCGTGTCCACCCCCAGCGCGGCCAACTCCACCCTCCCCAGGCGCCCCACGAAGGCGGTGTCCACCAGGGAGAGCAATGGATCGGCCACCAGGGCGGCCAGGGCGGGAACGGCCAGGGACAGTATGCGGCGATCCCAACCGGAACCTCGGATCACCGACGCACCACTCTCTTCACTCGGAAACAGGCCCGGACCCGCTTAGGGACGGTCCGGCCAGTCACACAGGCCGTCGAACAGCATCTCGCACTCTCCGCATCGGGGCGCCCGCGCGTCGCAGACGTCCCGTCCGAACTGTATGAAACGCATGGAGACGCCGTCCCATGCCTTGGTCGGGTAGAGGGCCTTGAGGTCGACCTCAATCTTCTCCGGGTCGGATTGGAGGGTGAGGCCGATCCTCCCAGTCACTCGCCGGACATGGGTGTCGACTGCGATGGCGGGAACTCCGAACGCCTCGGCCAACACCACGCTGGCGGTCTTTCTCCCCACCCCTCGCAAGGTGATCAACTCCTCCAGTTCGGCGGGAACCACTCCCCCGTACCTCTCCGTCAGGTCCCGGGAGAGCTCGGTGATCGAGCGGGCTTTCTGGCGGTAGAAGCCGGTGGAGAAGACCACGCTCTCCACCTCCTCGAGGGAGGCTGCGGCCAGGTCCTCGGCGGTGGGCCACCGCCGGAAGAGTTCCGGCGTCACCCGGTTGACGTTCTCGTCGGTGGTCTGGGCCGAGAGCACGGTGGAGACCAGCAACTCCCAGGGGTTGGCATAGTCGAGCGCCGTCCGTGCGGCGGGATAGCGGCGGATCAGACGATTGAGCACCGCCCGCGCCTTTCCCCGCTGGGCGGGGGTGGGCGCGCTACCGTCCGATAGGAACTTGGATGCCACTCGACACCGATGCTAGTTGAGCCCGCCGCCTCTCCCCGGGCATCGAACGCCGAAGCCGCGGCCGACAACCCCGGACCATGAAGGACCTCAGCAGCCAAGCCGTCCGGAAGTTGATCGCCGACGTGCGGGACTATTACGGGGAGGGGTGCTTTGCATGCGGCGCCGCCAACCCGCACGGGCTCCGGATGGAAGGCTTTCGGACCCGTGACAGCTACGCGGTTGCCGACTTCCGTCCCCGCGAGGAGCTGAGGGGAACCTACGGGACCCTCCACGGTGGAGTGGTGACAACCACGCTCGACGAGATCTCGGTGTGGGCGGCGATCCTGTCCCATCACACGATGGTGGTCACCGGGCGGATCGAAGTCCGATTCCACCGTCCCGCCGGGGTGGACGATCCCGAGCTGTGGGTGCGAGGCCGGGTGACCGAACGCCGTGGCAAGCGCCTGATCATCGATGCCGAGTTGTTGTCCGGAGATGCGGTGTGCGCTTCGTCGGAGGGACTGTTCATCGCCACCGAGAGCCTGGAGGAGATGGGCATCCGGCTGCGGGACGGATGACTCTCGGATCCCGCCTGCCGACCGCCCGGGCGCTCCCCTATCCGGGAGGAGGCATCTCCTGGCGTTCGGCCCATCGCAGCCCGCGGCGGGCGAATCGGATCCCCACCGCCACCGCCCCGATGCCCAGTCCCACCAGGCCGGTCAGCCGGACCACCGGCAGGTACGGATCGGAGCACAGCCACACCCCGTCCGGACAGATCCCGAACCCGCTCCCTCCCCGGGCCAGGTCCAGGGCAGCCAGCAGGGGGATCAACGCCAGGACGATGGCGAAGATCACCAGCGCTCCGATCACCACGCGAAAGACAACCGACCCCATTTCGGTGTTACGGTACCGCGTGATGGGCCTTCCATATCATTATTAGCCCCATGGCGTACCACCGCGAGTCCTTCACCGAGTCCGAGCGCGGGATCCTGAGCCGTTTCTTCACTGACCTCGACGGGCCGGTGTTCGCCCTGATCAATCTCCCCGAGGTTGTGAAGGGCGCCCTGTTCGCCCGCTACAGCAGGACCCACAAGTCCCTCCGACGGCTCTTTCTGGACGAGTTCGTCACCGATCCCGAGACCGGGATAGAGGCCATCGCCACCGAGATGAGCCAAGAGGACCCCCTCATCAAGCTCAAGCGCGCCGAGGACCTCTACAAGCGAGTGTTCTATGAATACGGAGACGACTCGGTGGCGCAACTGGGAGGGGTCCATCTGGCCTGCGAGCAGGCCTCGAACCTCCTGACCAAAGTGCTGGAGTGGGGACGTCTGGCCGCTTACCTCGAGCAGTCCACCCGCTACATCGCTTACGACCAGCGACTCGGGGACAGCTACCGGTTCTTCCTTCCCCCCGAGATCGACGATTCTCCGCTCCGGGATGACTATATGGAGATGATGAACCGTCTGTTCGAGACCTACCGGGAGATGCGCCCGGTGATGATCGACTACTTCACCGAGCGCCATCCCCGCAGCGAAGGTGACCCGGCCTGGATACACCGGGCCGCCATCCGGGCCAAGGCCTTCGACTCGATCAGGGGGCTACTCCCCGCCTCGACGCTCTCCAACGTGGGAATCTACGCAACCGGCCAGGCCTACGAGATGGCCCTGATCCGCATGCAGGCACACCCCCTCCGGGAGGTTCGGGACTACGGTGCGATGATGCTCACCGAACTCCGCAAGGTGATCCCCTCCTTCCTCACCCGGGTGGACCTTCCCGACCGGGGAATGCTGTGGAGCAACTATCTCACGGAGACCGGCTCCCGCCTGGAGGAGATGGCCGAGCGCCTGGGCGTCAGCCCGGTTCCGGCCGCCGAGGTGACCCTCACCGACTGGGATCCCGATGCGGAGCGGAAACTGGCCGCCGCCGCGCTGTACAGCGTCTCCGAACTCCCTGACTCCCAACTGCGGGCCACCGTCGACCGGATGTCGTCGGAGCAGGTCACCGAGTTGCTCGCCTCGCTGGTGGGAGAGCGCCGCAACCGCCGCCACAAGCCGGGGAGGGCCCTGGAGCGAAGCTACTACCGCTTCGACGTCGTGTGCGACTTCGGGGCTTTCCGGGACATCCAGCGCCACCGCATGATGACCATCGAGTGGCAGCCGCTCACCACGCGGCTCGGCCACGAGCGACCAGATGAGCTAGCGGACGCCGGCCTGGATGGCCTGTGGAACCGGACCCTGGAAGAGGCGGGGGAGTTCTACGAGCGGGTGCGGACCTCCCTGGGCCGCCAAGTCGCCCAGTACGCGGTGCCATTCGCCTATCACATCCGGTTCATGATGGAGATGAACGCCCGCCAGGCCCTGCACCTGATCGAACTGCGCACCCAACCGGCCGGACATCCGAATTACCGGCGGGTGTGCATAGAGATGCACCGCCAGATCGCCGAGGTGGCGGGCCACACCCGCATAGCCGACGCCTTCACCTTCCTCAACACCCAGGGAGTGGACCTGGAACGACTGGATTCGGAACGCCGGGCCGCCCAACGCAGCGGGAGGCTGCAGAAGCCCGCCTAGGGTCAGCCTCCCCCGCCCAGGGGGATGCGCAGTACCAGGTGGCCCTCCTCGACCGACCAGCGGGCGGCGCCCACCAGCGAGTAGTCCATGTAGTCCTCCTCCGCCTGTTGGATGAACCGCCGCCGCTCCTCGCCCGCCACCGGAGGGAGTGAGCGGTTCCGGACCGCCTCCGCCCTGCCCCGATAACGGGCGATCATCGCATCCACATCAAGTTGGTCGGCCACTGTCGCCTCAAGAATAACTCCGTCGTCGACTCTGACTGACCCAACTCTCCGAACGTACGGCCTTCGGTAGACTCCTGACCCAACATTTTGTTGAATCGAACGCAGGTAGCTACCCCATGTTTCTTATAGCCCAAGGGAGCGCCACCGTGCCGGCGTGCGGTGATCAGGCGAACATCGTATGTGTAAAGGTCTTCGAGTGGACCGGCAACCGGCTCCTGGCGGACTTTGCCACGTGGCTGGTGGGCCCCGGGTTGCTCGTACTGTTGATACTGCTGGGTGGGTGGGTGGCCTCCCATGCCGTTAAGCGGGCTATTGGACGTTTCACCGCACGGCTGGCACGGCCGGATCTTAGGGATGTCGGACGTGACCCCACCGTCTCGATAGAGGCGGAGAAGCTACGGGCCAAGGCCAGAGCCGAGACCCTGGCCGGGGTGCTTCGCAGCGTGGCCCTGTTCACAATATGGACGTTTACGACATTGCTGGCCCTGGGCCAACTCAACATCGACCTGGGTCCGCTCATAGCAGGCGCGGGCATCCTCGGCATCGCCATCGGCTTTGGCTCCCAAGCCGTGGTCAGGGACTTCCTGAGTGGCGTCTTCACGATGATCGAGGACATCTACAGCGTCGGGGACGACATAGATTTCGGAAGAGGGCGAGGGACCGTGGAGAGAATATCCCTCAGGTCGACATCGATCCGCACCCGCCAGGGTGTTGTCTGGACCGTTCCCAACGGGAACATCGAGTTCGTCGGAAACTACTCCCAGTTGTGGGCGCGGGCGCAAGTGGACATAGAGGTCTCCTACGACTGTGACCTGCGAGAGGCGATAAACGTGATCCGGCAGGCCGGCGACGACATGTGGAACGACCCCGAATGGGGCGGGGACGAGTTGTCGGAGCCTCCCGAGGTCAAAGGCGTCCAGGAGTTAGGCGAATCCGGCATCTTCATACGGGTGCGGGCCAAGACCAAGCCTTCCCTGCAGTGGCGGACCGAACGCGAGTTGCGCCTGCGGATCAAGGAGGCCCTGGACGCCGCCGGGATCGACATTCCTTACCCGCACCGGACGGTGATCGTCCAGCATGATCGGGGCGGAGAACCGACCTAGCGGGCACCCGGCCTCCCTGGTTTCACAGCTATGCGGCCACCACCACCGTATCGGTGCCCAATAGTTCCTTGAGTTCGGCGATCATGCTCTCTTCCCCGCTCACCTTGGGACCGGAGGTGAAGATGTGGGTGCCGTCCTCCTTGATGTGGAAGACCACCTGTCGCTTCCCTGGATGGCGGCGCAGCACCTCGCCCAGGCGCTGAGCGATCTCGCGCTCGCCGATGAGGCTCTTGCTGAGGCTGATGTTCAGCGAGGGAGGGGGCGGTTGGAGGGACTCGATCCGGCTGGCTATGAGTTGCACCACATCCTCGCGCCGGTCCACTCTCCCTGAGACCACCACCATCTGGTCGGCGACCAAAAGCTCCTGGTAACGCTCCGCCGCCTTTGGGAAGACCACCACTTCCACGTCACCATCCAGGTCCTCCACGGTCAGGACCATCATCCGGTCGCCCTTGCGCGTCCACCGGTTGGAAGCCGAGACGATCAACCCCGCGATCTTGACCTTGGACTTGTCGGGGAGGTTCTTCAACTCCGACGTGACCGCGTCGGCGGCCGCCTGGACGGCGGCGGCCTTCTCCGCCAGAGGATGATCGGAGAGATACAACCCCAGCATCTCCTTCTCGAAGGAGAGGCGGACCTGCTTGTCCCATTGATGGTCGGGGATCTCCGGCAAGGTCAAGTCCGGCAGCCCTCCTCCCCCGAACAGGGAGAACTGGCCGGCCTCCTCCTGGCGGCGGCGGTCCACCACCGAATCCACGATCAGGGGTAGGACCTCCATGAGCCCACGCCTGGTGTGGCCCACGCCGTCGAACCCTCCCCCCTTGACCAGCGACTCCAGGGTGTTGCGCCGCAACGCCTCCACCGACACCTTCTCGCAGAAGTCCACGAAACTCTCGAAGGCACCACTCTCCCGGCGGGCCTCGATGATCTTCTGGGCAACCGACTCCCCCAGGTTTCGAATCGCGGACAACCCCACCCGGATGCTTCCCGAGCGGACCTCGTAGTCCATCCCCGACTCGTTGACGTCGGGCACCTTCACGGACAGCCCCATCCGGCGGCACTCCTTCAGGTAGAGCGCGGTGCGGTCCCGGTTGTTCTTCGAAGAGGTGAGGAGGGCCGCCATGTACTCGGCCGGGTAGTGCGCCTTCAGGTAAGCGGTCTGGTAGGCCACCAATCCGTAGCAGGCCGAGTGGGACTTATTGAATCCATAGCCTGCGAAGTGGCTGATCAGCTCGAAGAGGTCCCGGCCGGTGGAGCGGTCGTGCCCCCCGGAGACACAGCCTTCTATGAACTTCTCCTCCTCGGCGTCCATCACCGCCTTGATCTTCTTGCCCATGGCCTTGCGAAGATTGTCGGCCTCCTCCATGGTGTAGCCGGCCATGGCGCGGGAGACCTCCATCACCTGCTCCTGGTAGACCAGGATCTGGTAGGTGGGGTCCAGGATCTCCTTCAGGGCGGGGTGGAGCGGCGCCACCGGCGCCCGCCCGGTCTTTCGGTCTGCGTAGAGGTTGTGCATGTTGGCGCCCATGGGACCCGGCCGGTACAGCGCAACCAGCGCCACCACGTCGTCGAAGCGATCCGGTCGGAGCCGCTGGATCAGGGCTCTCATCGGTTCGCCCTCCAGTTGGAACACCCCGATCGTCTCGGCGGCCCGCAGCAGTTCGAAGGTCTTCGAGTCATTGAGCGGGGCCCGGTCGATGTCGGGGCGCTCCCCGGTGGCCTCCTCCACCATGTCCAGGGTCCGCTCGATGGTGGAGAGATTGCGGAGTCCGAGAAAGTCCATCTTCAGGAGTCCCAGTTGCTCCACCGCCCCCATCTCGTACTGGGTGACCACCTCCGCTCCCTCACCCTTCCGTTGGATGGGGACCAACTCCGTCATCGGGACCGGGGAGATCACCACCCCGGCCGCGTGGATGGAGTCCTGGCGGCGCAGGCCCTCCAGCCCCCGGGCGGCGTCGATCACCTTGCGGGCATCGGCATCGAAGTCGTATGCCTCCCGCAGGCCGGCCGCGTTGGCGTACCAGTCCCTGACTATGCCGTCGCTCTCAGGCGGAGGCGGGTTCAGGCACTGGTTCAGGGAGGCTTCCTTACCGAGGATGGCAGCCGGCATGAGCTTCGACAACTGGTCGCCTATCCGGTACTCGTAGCCGTACACCCGGGCGGCGTCCCGTATCGCCTGCTTGCCCTTGATGGTGGCGAAGGTGACGATCTGCGCCACATGGTCCGAGCCGTACCGGGAACGCACGTAGTCGATGATCTCGCCCCGGAAACGCTCGTCGAAGTCGATGTCGATGTCGGGCATGGCGGCCCGGCCGGGATTGAGGAACCGCTCGAAGATCAGCCCGTACTCCAGGGGATCGATCTGGGTGATCTCCAGGCAGTAGGAAACCATCGACCCCGCCGCCGATCCCCGGCCCGGCCCGGTCCGGATGTCGCGGTCGCGCGCCTCGCGGATCAGGTCCCAGATGATCAGGAAGTACGTCTCAAAGCCCATCTCCCCGATCACTCCCAACTCGTACCGGATCCGCTCGGAGACTCCCGAAGAGACCTCGCCCCCGTAGCGTCTCCGGGCGCCCTCCCACACCAGTTCCTCCAGATAGGAGGTGTGGGTGTGGCCGGAAGGGGCGGGGAAGTCCGGTAGGAGGAGCCCACCGGTCTGCATGCTGACGTCGGCCCGTTCCGCCACCAACAAAGTGTTGTCACAGGCGCCCGGATACAGATCGGAGGGGAAGCGTTCCCGCATGTCGCGGGCCGACTTGATGTAGAACTCCTGGGAGTCGAAACGCAACCGGTTGTCGTCGGAGAAGTTGGCGCCGGTGTTGACGCACAGGAGCACATCATGG
>JAPPKR010000012.1 GCA_028819835.1 bacterium
AGAGCGACTTCTTCCTGACCTACCTGGGGTGTCCCACCAAGGAGCAGATCCCGCCCGAGGCCGCGATCCGGTTCAACCTGGATCTGATCGAGTGGTGCTCCGAGCGCATGCCACGCTGGGTCCCGGTGTCCATCGCCGGCTACAACGCAGCCGACAGCGGACTGTCGGCCCACCAGGAACTGGGAGCGGTGATGGCCAACGCCGTCCAGTACCTGGACATGATCGCCGCCCGGGGGAAGGTGGACGTGGAGCGGTTGGCCCACCGGATCGGAGGGGTGAACTTCCGGGTCTCCATGGAGGTCTTCGAGGACGCCGCCAAGCTGCGGGCGGCCCGCAAGATGTGGTCGGACCTGCTGGGACAGCGTTACGGGATCACCGACGAGAAGGCCCGGCAGATGAGGATCCACGTGGTCACGGCCGGGAGCGCCATGACCTACCAGGAGCCGTTCAACAACATCGTCCGGGGCACCCTGATGGCGCTGTTCTCGGTCCTGGGAGGCACCCAGTCCCTGGGGGTCTCCGGTTACGACGAGGCAATGTCCATCCCCTCCGATCACGCCCATCTGATGTCCATCCGCATCCAGCAGATCCTCCAGAACGAGATAAACCTGCGGGAGATCGCCGACCCGCTGGGCGGGAGCTACTACGTCGAGTCTCTCACGGGAGAACTGGAACAGCGGGGCTGGGAGTTCTTCGACCGGATCCAGGACCGCGGGGGCTTTCTGGCCGTGCTGGACGACGGGTTCCTCCTGGAGTGCGCCGAGGAGAACAACCAGAGGATCGCAGTGGGGATGGAGTCGGGAGAGCGGGCGATCGTGGGGGTCAACACCCACACCATCGACGATCCCATCATGGATGTCGAGGCCTTCGAGGGGCGGTCGGGCGCCGAGACCTGGGAGATGGCGATGGAGCGTCTCTCCGACCTGCGGCGCACCCGCCACGGCCGGGGCGCGGTAGAGGCTCTGCGCAACCTGGAGGATGTGTGCCGGAACGACTCGGTCAACGCCATCCCCGCCTTCATGGAGGCGGTGAGCGCCGATGCATCGATCGGGGAGATCGGGAGCGTCCTGCGGGAGACTTTCGGGGACTGGCAGGTTCCGATCAGTGTCTGAGCAGGGACCGAGTCCTCTCCCGCCTGCCCGGGTGCTGGTGGCCAAGAGCAGCCTGGACGGCCACTGGCGGGGAGTGGCGGTGGTGGCCCGGGCACTCCGGGAGGCGGGATTCGAGGTGATCCTGGGAGGGATGCTCCGTCCCAGCGAGATGGCGAGCGTGGCCGCCGCCGAGGACGTGGACCTGGTGGGCATCAATGTCGGCGGCCGGGTGGAGGTGGTGGAGAGGGCGCTGGACGAGATGGAGGCGGCGGGACTGGGCGACGTCCCGGTGTTCGTGGGGGGGACCGTCCCTCCCCAAGCCATCCCCCGGTTGACCGAGCGGGGAGTGGGAGTGTTTCCGCCGGGAAGTTCCCTGGCGTCGATCGTGGAGGAGGCGCGTCGGCTGACCGGTCGAGATTCTTCCGGTCCGAGGCTTTAGCAGCGGTCGGCACTGGTAGTTTTAAGTCCACATTCTCGAGCAACACGGAGGAGAAGCCCCCAATGGTGATGACCCCTAGCGAGGCCATGGTCGAGACCCTTCGCATGGAAGGCGTTACCGACGTTCCCGGAATTGTCGGATCGGCCTTCATGGACGCCCTCGACCTCTTCCCCGCGGCCGGCATCCGGTTCGTCCCGGTCCGCCACGAACAGAACGCCGCCCACATGGCCGACACCTACGCTCGGGCAACGGGCCGTCCCTCGGTGTGCACCGCCCAGAACGGGCCGGGGATCACCAACATGGTCACCGGAATCGCAGCCGCCTACCACGCCCACTCCCCGGTGGTGATCATCACCCCGTCGGCGACTTCGGGTTCGGTAGGGCTGGACGGGTTCCAGGAGGTGGAACAGCTCTCCATATTTCGCTCTATCACCAAGTTCCAGTTGCAGGTCCCCCGTCCCGATCGGATGGCCGAATCGATGAGGACCGCCTTCCGGATGGCCATGGGATTGCTGGGCCCGGTGCAGGTGGATGTGCCCCGAGACTTCTTCTACGGGGAGTCCCACGAGGAGATCCTCGAGCCCGGCCATTACCGCTCGGAGGGAAGGGGTGCAGGGGATCCCGCTCTCCTCGACCGGGCGGCCGCCATCCTGGCCGAAGCCCGCAATCCGGTGATCGTGGCCGGCTACGGGGTGGTGCTCTCCGATGCCTACGACGCCACCGCGCGGCTGGCCGAACAACTCAGCGCCCCGGTGGCGACTTCCTACCTGCACAACGACGCCTTCCCCTACACCCACCCCCTCTCGGTGGGCCCCCTGGGCTACATGGGGTCCAAGGCGGCCATGGAGCTCTTGTCCGAGGCCGACGCGGTCCTGATGCTGGGATGCCGGATCAATGTATTCGGAACGGTTCCCCAGTACGGGCTCGACTTCTATCCTCACTCCGCCAAGGTGGTGCAGATTGACATCGACCCCGAGCAGCTGGGACGGTCGAAGACCATCGAACTGGGCATCATCGCCGATGCCCGCCAGTCCGCCGAGGCAATCTCCGCCCGGCTGGCCGCCGCCGACGGGAATCGCCCGGTGGACCAGGCGCGGATGGACCGCATCGCCGAGGCCAAGGGCCGCTGGGATAGGGAACTGTCGGCCCGCTCGGCTTCCGACGCCGCTCCGATCAGTCCCCGCCGGGCGCTGAGCGAGTTGGCTGCCGCGCTCACCGACGACACTTTCGTCACCACCGATATCGGCAACATCTGCTCGGTCTCCAACGGCTACCTCCGCTTCACCAAGCCCCGGCGGTTCATGGCCGCCATGGGCTTCGGGAACTGCGGGTTCGCCTATCCGGGGGCGCTGGGCGCCAAGTTGGCCTCGCCGGGGTCGCCGGCGGTGGCGATCATCGGCGACGGCGCGTGGGGGATGAGCCTCGCCGAGGTGATGACCGCGGTGGAGGAGGACCTGCCGGTGACCGCGGTGGTCTTCAACAACCAGCAGTGGGGAGCGGAGAAGCGCAACCAGATCGACTTCTACGACGACCGCTACGTGGGCACCAACATCGGACACGACCTGGGAGGGTTCAATTTCGCAGAGATTGCGACAGCCATGGGCGGACGGGGGATCAGGGTGACCGATCCCGCCGATCTGAAGGACGCCTTCGGGGAGTCGATCGACCCCGAGGTGGCCACCGTCGTGGAGGTGATGGTCGACCCCGAGGAGTTGGCCGAGCCCTTCCGCCGGGACGCCCTTCAGCAGCCCATCCGGCACCTGGACCGGTATCGGCATCTAGCCGCCGACACAACCTAGCAACGAGGAGAAGTCTTTATGACCACCACTCTCACCACCGACACGCTGGCGCATACTGCTCTGCATTTCACTCCGGGGCAAGTGTTGCGAAGCGGAGGGGCGCCGATCTTCGTACGCGGGGAGGGCATCCGCATCTGGGACCAGGAAGGGAACTCCTACATCGACGGGCTGGCCGGATTGTTCTCGGTCCAGATCGGCCACGGCCGGGCGGACATCGCCGCCGCGGCCGGAGAGCAGATGAAGACCCTCGCCTACATGCCGTCGTGGTCGGCGACCACCCCGGCCACCATCGAGGCCTCCAACCTGATCGCCTCCCTGGCTCCGGGGGACCTGGATGTGGTGTTCCTGGTCTCCTCGGGTTCTGAGGCGGTGGAGTCGGCCATCAAGTTCTCCCGCCAGTATCACTCGGCCCGCGGCGAGCCGCAGCGGGTGAAGGTGATCAGCCGCAATCTGGCTTATCACGGGACCACTATGGGGGCTCTGTCCGCCACCGGTTTGACCGGCATCCGGGAGGCATACGGGCCGTTGCTCTACGGGTTCCGAAAGGTCCCCAACACCTTGGGGTTCGACGACGGGGTTGAAGCGGCCGCCCGCGTGGAGGAGGCAATCGTGGAGGAGGGCCCCGAGTCGGTGGCCATGGTGCTGGCCGAGCCGGTTCAGAACGGGGGAGGCTCGATAGTGCCCCCCGCCGGCTACTGGCAAGAACTGCGCCGCATATGCGACAAGTACGGCGTGCTGCTCTGCGCGGACGAGGTGATCAACGGGTTCGGACGGCTGGGAGAGTGGTTCGGCTCCGAGGTGATGGGAGTGGTCCCCGACCTCCTCACCTTCGCCAAAGGCGCCACCTCCTCCTATGCGCCGATCGGGGGCCTGTTGATCCGTCAACCCGTCTTCGACGAACTGCTGGACTCCCACATCGGCATGTTCAACCACGGGGCCACCTGGGGAGGCCATCCGGTGGTGGCCGCCACCTCGGTCGCCAATCTCACCGCTCTCCGCGACGAGGACGTGGTGGGCAACGTGCGCAGCCTGGGCGGCTACTTCCGTGACCAGTTGGACCGGATGGCCGCCGGGCACCGGATGGTGAGCGAAGTGCGGGGCATGGGGTTCTTCTACGCCGTGGAACTGATCGCCGACCGCGAGACCGGACGGCGCCTGACTCCCGAGCAGGAGGCCGTGCTACTGAAACAAACGCTCCCTCCCATCATGATGGAAGAGGGCCTCTACACCCGCGCCGACGACCGCGGGGAACCCAAGATTCTCCTGTGCCCGCCCCTGATCTCCACCCGCTCGGACATCGACGACATGGTCTCGATAGTCGACCGGACCCTGGAGCGGGTCGGCGCCATGGAGTGGTGATCCCCGGATCCGACAATCGACACACAAGCAAACGCCTTTAGTTAACGGGAGGCCGTCCCCAATGAGCATCAGCAACATCGCCGGAGTCGTCCGGCACCACGCCGCCTCGCAGCCTGACAAGACCGCGCTGGTCTACGGGACCGAAGAGGTCACTTTTGCAGAACTCGACGCGCGCTCAAACCGGACCGCCAACGCCATGGTGGCCGCCGGGGTGGGACACGGGGACCATGTCGGGTTCCTGGACAAGAACTGCATGGAGTTCTTCGACTTCCTGTTCGGCGCGGCCAAGCTGGGGGCCGTGCATGCCGGCATCAACTGGCGGCTGGCGCCCCGGGAGATCACCGGCGTGGTGAACGACGCCGAGATCAAGCTGTTGATCGTGGGAGAGGAGTACGTGCCGATCCTGGACGAGATCGCCGGTGACCTGAACACGGTGGAGAAGATCCTGGTGGTGGGCGGCCACGACACCCACCAGTCCTTCGAGGAGTGGCGCGACAGCCACCCCGACACCGATCCGGGAGGGGGAGCCGAAGGAGACGACACGGTCTTCCTGCTGTACTCCTCGGGCACCACCGGATTCCCCAAGGGCGTGATGATCCCCAACGACGCCTTCATGGAACTGAAGAAGATGTGCTCGCCGATGTGGGGCTTCGACGGCGACTCGGTGAACCTGGTCAACCTCCCCATGTTCCACATCGGCGGGGTCGGTTGGTCGTGTCTGGGGTTGTACAACGGCAACACCTCGATCGTCGCCCGGGACAACATCCCGCAGTTGCTGGTGGACCTGACCGTCGACCATCGGGTCTCGAACGCCTTCCTGGTGCCGGTGCTGTTGCAGTTCATGCTGACCGTCCCGGGAGTGGAGGACGCGGACTTCTCGGCGCTGCGGACCATCGTCTACGGCGGCTCGCCCATCTCCGAAGAGGTGCTCAACCAGTCCATCGAGGTGCTGGGCTGCGAGTTCGCCGGGGCCTACGGGCTGACCGAGTCCTGCAACGGCGTGACCACCCTCTTTCCCGACGAGCACGATCCCGGCGGTCCCTACGCCTACCGGATGCTGTCGGTGGGCCGTCCCCATCCCAACGTGGAACTGAAGATCGTCGACCCGGTCTCCACCGAGGAACTCGCCACCGACGACGTGGGCGAGATCTGGTTGCGTTCTCCCCAGCTGATGAGCGGCTACTGGAAGAACCCGGAGGCCACCGCCGAGACGGTCAATGCCGAGGGTTGGATGCGGACCGGAGACGCCGGGTCGGTGGACGCCGACGGGTTCGTGTACATCCGGGACCGGATCAAGGACATGATCATCTCCGGCGGGGAGAACATCTACCCCGCCGAGGTGGAGAACGCCCTGATGGAGCATCCCGGAGTGGCCGACGTGGCCGTGATCGGCGTGCCCAGCGCCAAATGGGGAGAGACGCCCCGGGCGGTGATCGTGGCTGCCGGGGAGGAGGCGCCCTCAGAAGCCGAGATCATCGAGTTCTGCCGGAGCCGCATCGCCCACTACAAGTGCCCCACCTCGGTGGGGACCATCGACGCCATCCCCCGCAATCCGTCCGGGAAGATCCTCAAAGGGGACCTGCGGGACATGTACCTGGCGTCCCAGGGTTAAGGGGAGGGCGCCATGCACATTGGGGCAGTATTCCCTCAGATCGAGATCGGCTCCGACCGGGCCGCGGTCCGCGCCTGGACGGAGACCGCCGAGGGCCTGGGCTTCGACTCGATCTTGGTCTACGAACACGTCCTCGGGGCGGACCCCTCCCGCCACGTCCTCACCGGCCCCTACACCCATGAGGACGGCTTTCACGAGCCGTTCGTCCTGTTCGGGTACATGGCCGGGATCACCACCCGGATCGAACTGTGGCTGGGGGTGCTGGTGCTGCCCCAGCGACAGACTGCGCTGGTGGCCAAGCAGGCCGCCACCCTGGACCTTCTGTCGGGCGAGAGGTTCACCCTGGGGGTGGGAGTGGGCTGGAACCAGGTCGAGTTCCAGGCTCTCGGCCAGGACTTCCGGACCCGTGGCCGGCGCTTCGAGGAGCAGGTCCAGTTGCTCAACAAGCTCTGGGCCCAGGAACTGGTCGACTTCGACGGCGAGTTCGACACGGTGGAGGGAGCGGGGATCAACCATCTTCCCAACCGGCGCATCCCCCTCTGGATCGGCGGCTGGGCCGACCCGGTGATGAAACGGATCGGCTGGTGGGCCGACGGCTGGCTGGCCTCAGCCGGGTCCGTCAAGACCGCCCACCTTCCCGACCGGACCGGCAACACCGAGGGGCTTCGCAACCGGTTCAAGCTGGTGGAGGAGGCCGCCCGCGAGAAGGGGCGGGACCCCTCGGAGATAGGGTTGGGGATGCTGGTCGGCGAGGTGGGGTTCACCGGGCGGGTGGGATGGGACCCCGCCGAGTACGCCGAACGCACCAGGGTGTGGGGAACAGCCGGGGTCAGCCACGCCTTCCTGGGGACGATGGGATATGACTTCACCGTCGATGAGCATCTCTCGGCCATGGAGGACTTCATGGCGGCCTACCGGAACGGCGGGTGACTTGGTCGGCCGGGAGGGGAGACAGCTAGATTGTGGAACCGATGAAACAGACCCCGGTGCTGGAGGGCGCGTTCGTCTCCGATCCCGAGCCTGCCCTGGTGGGAAGCCGTTGCCGCACCTGCGATACGGTGGCCTTCCCCGCTAGCTTCACCTGCCCGAATCCCCGCTGCGCCCAAAAGGACGTGGTTGATACTCCCATCTCCCGCACCGGCCGGCTGGCCTCCTGGACCACCGTCCACTTCCCGCCCCCGCCGCCCTTCGTGGCCCCCGATCCGTTCGTTCCGATCACCGTGGTGGAGGTGGAGTTCGCCTCCGAGGGAATCCAGGTGGTGGGTCCCCTGGCCGGCGCCTCGGCGGAGGGGCTCCGGATGGGGATGGCGATGGAGACGGTCGTGGAGCCCTACTACTCAGACGACTCCGGAGAGGTGATCGGCTGGAAGTTCCGCCCCACCGAGGGTGATGCCGGTGAGTGATGTGATTGTGGCCGGCGTGGGACTCCACCCATGGGGCAAGTTCCCCGAGAAGAGTTGGGTCGAGATGGGCGCCGAGGTGGCGCTTTCGGCGGTGTCCGATGCCGGCATGGAGTGGACGGACGTGGAGGCGATGGTCTCGGGCGCCATGCAATGGGGAGGGTCGACGGGGATGAGGTCGGGCAACACCATCGCGGCGGCGCTGGGGGAGACCGGTGTGCCGATCGCCAACATCAACAACGCCTGCGCCTCGGGGGGTTCCCTGATGAGGGCCGCGTACGCCATGATCACCTCGGGGATGCACGACTCGGTGCTTGTGATCGGGACGGACAAGTCCCCCAAGGGGTATTTTCCGAGCGTGCCGGTGCTGGCCGACGAGCCGCGCCCTGCCGTCGACATGGTGCGCTGGCAGGTGGGAGTGCCTAATCCCGCCTATTGGGCGCTGGAGATGCGAAAGCGCATGGAGGCCTTCGGGTCCACCGAGGAGCACCTGGCTCAGGTCAAGGTGAAGAACTCCCGCCACGGCTCGCTCAATCCATACGCCCGCTACCGGAAGGCATTCACGCTGGAGCAGGTGCTGGCGTCACCCATGGTGTGCGATCCCCTCCGCCTGCTGGAGATCTGCGCCACTTCCGACGGCGCGGCCGCGGTGGTGCTGGTGAGCGCAGAGAAGGCCCGCCGCCTGGGAGTCCGCCTGCCTGTCAAGGTGGCGGCCTGCTCCCTGGCCTCTGGCGAGTTCGGCGATCCAACCATCCGCATCCCTCTCCTGGCCGCCGCTTCCGACGGGGCCGCCACCGCGCCGCTGCTGTCGGAGAGCCGGCTTGCCGCGGAGATGGCCTACGAGCAGGCCGGCCTGGGGCCCGAGGACATGGACTTCGTGGAGTTGCCCGACAACTCCTCATGGCACGAGTTGCAATACCTGGAGACCATGGGGTTCTGCGACCCGGGCGAGGCCGAGAAACTCCTGGACGCAGGGGAGACTTCGCTGGGAGGACGGCTGCCGGTGTGTCCCAGCGGCGGGTTCTCCTCCTTCGGGGAGGCCACCATGGCCCAGGGCATCCTCCAGATCGTGGAGGTGACCTGGCAACTCCGCGGGACGGCAGGCGCCCGACAGGTGGAAGGCGCCCGCAAGGCCATCACCGAGGTGTACGGCGCCCAGGCCAACAACTCAGCCTGCATCCTCACCACCTGACCGTGCGAGCTGTCTTTTCTTGATGATGAGCCGACGCCGGGCGTCGGAAGTCTCGGTCTGTTTCGATCAAAGCTCAGAATGAATGGGTGGTGGGCCGCCCTGTCTCGGTAGGTTCCGTCGTGGCCCTGCTCGGTTGCCCGATCAGGAGTACATACTCGGAGGGTGTGTAAAGGACGGCATGACCGGCGGGGGAGGAGGATCTTCTCGAGGAATGGTGTTTCTCACGTTGACCCGGAACCCGATGGACAGACGCTCGGACAGCCAGTCGGCGTCCTCGATAGTAACCCTGATGCACCCGTAGGAAGCAGGGAAGGAGGGAACGCTGGTCGAGCCATGTATGGCGAACCCTCCCTTGAAATACCAGGGCCGATACAAGGCCCCCAGGCCTGCGTAGCGCCATCCGGGTATGTGCGCCTGGATGCGAAAGCTCCCCTGGGGGGTGAAGGCCCAGGCCCACCCGAACCCGGGGATGGAACTGAAGTACCTTCTCTCGCTCCCGCTGGATATGGGCAGGGTAGCCACCACCCGTCCATCTTCGACGAGGTGCAGCACCTGCCTCTTGAGATCGACCTCCACCCTGTTGGGCTGATCCGGTGCATCCGGAATCTGCGGTTCCCATGCCGATAGGACTTCCATGTCGCCGGGTATCAAGGTGGGGACGCGATCCAGATCGGCCGCCTTGTGAAAGGCCATGATGGCATGGCGCATCTCCTCCCTCTGGAACCCGTCAACCGGTCCCCGGTAGAAGCCCTTGTCGGCCAGAAGGGCTTGGACCCGGACCAAATCGAGGTCAGCCAGGTACTCGTCGGGAACATTGTGAGTCGGGTCGGCCAGGGCTATTCCTGACAGTGGCGCCATGCAAACCGTCATGATTGCCGCCAGAGTTAAAGCCGATTTTCGCGAGAAACGACGGAGCATTTTCTGGCAGTGTAAGGAAAAAGGTGTGAAAAACGGATGGGTTTATGGGGCTCCAAGGGGTCTGAGCAGGTAAGCGCCCGGCCAGCACTCCGCCGCTCGGACTGGGTCAACGGCAACCGGAGGTAGGGTGGGCAAGGTCATCTAGGCTTTGGCTCATGGGCCGAATTGCCGTCGTTGCCAAGCTGGTGGCCGCCGAGGGAAGGCGGGAGGAACTGCAGGCTCGCCTCACCGAGCACTTCGAGCGGGTGCAGGATGAAGAGGGGACGCTGGTTTTCTCCTGGCAGGTCGACTTCCGCAACCCGGACGCCTTCTGGGCCTACGAGGTGTACGGCAGCCGGGAGGCGCTGGCAGCCCATGCCGAGTGGGCTGCAGGGGCGGTGGAGGAGATGGCCGAACTCTTGGCCTCGCCGCCGGAGGTCTCCTTCTGCCGGCCGCTGATGGCCAAGGGCCTGCCGGAGTAGTTGCCCCGGCTCACAACCCGAGTTCTGCCCCGGCGGGAGGCGATGCCGTCAGCTCCCAGGGTCGTTTGAGTTGACGTCAGGTGGCCGTCCAGGCCCGGATCGTCTCGACTCGGACCTCTATGACCGGTCCCGGGGGAGGCTGGGCGACGTAGGGTTGGTACTTGCGGGTGAGGAGGGCGATTCCTTCCCGGAAGGCCGGGCCGGAGTCGA
>JAPPKR010000241.1 GCA_028819835.1 bacterium
TCGGACCACGGCGTGGATGCCCGGATCACGGGGGTGGTGTCGGGGCCCTCGGTCACTCGCTTCGAAATCGAACTGGCGCCCGGGGTGAAGGTGCAGAAGCTGTCGGCTCTCTCCAATGACATCGCCTACGCCCTGGCCACCCCGGATGTGAGGCTGCTGGTTCCCATCCCGGGCCGCTCGGCGATCGGGGTGGAGGTGCCCAACGTGCAGCGGCGGCTGGTGAGGCTGGGTGACATCCTGTCCAGCCCCGAGGCCCGGGAGGATCACAGTCCCCTGGTGGTGGGGCTGGGGATGGACATCAGCGGCAAGCCGTGTTTCCTCGACCTGGCCGAACTTCCCCATGTGCTGATCGCCGGGGCCACCGGGGCCGGCAAGTCGTCCTGCATCAACTCGATGATCACCTCGCTGCTGACCAGGACCAGTCCCGAGGATCTCAAACTGATTCTGGTGGATCCCAAACGGGTGGAGTTGCGGCAGTACGAGGGCGCTCCCCACCTGCTCACCCGGGTGATCACCGATCCGAAGAAGGCCACCGAGGGGCTCAAGTGGGTCGTGGCGGAGATGGACCGCCGCTACGACCTGCTGGCCGAGGCTGAGGTGCGGGACATCTCCGGGTACGCGGCGAAGTGGAAGATGGGGGCGCTGGAACCGGAGATGTTCGATCTCTTCCCGTATCTGGTGGTGGTGGTGGATGAACTCAACGACCTGATGATGGTCGCCGGACGGGAGGTGGAGATGGCGATCGTGCGCATCGCCCAGATGGCGCGGGCGGTCGGCATCCACCTGGTGCTGGCTACCCAGCGACCGTCCGTGAACGTGATCACGGGGGTGATCAAGGCCAATGTCCCTTCCAGGCTGGCGTTCAGCGTGGCGTCCCAGACCGACAGCCGGGTGATCATAGACTCGGCGGGCGCCGAGAAGCTGGTGGGACAGGGCGACATGCTGGTTGTGACCGCCCGCCAACCCCGGCCGCAGCGGATTCAGGGAGCCTGGGTTGACGAGGCCGAGATAGCCCGGGTGGTTTCCTGGGTGACCCGCCAGGGCCGGCCGGATGGGTCGGTCGACGAACTGTTGGAGACGGCTCTCACCCAGGAGTCGGCCGGGGCGGCGCCCGAGGACGACGAGGACGAGGAACTGCTGCGACAGGCGATGGATCTGGTGGTCCGCTCCCAACTCGGCTCCACGTCCATGCTGCAGAGAAAGCTGCGGGTCGGGTTCGCCAGGGCCGGCCGTCTGATGGACATCCTGGAGCGGCGCGGGGTGGTGGGACCCTCCCTCGGTTCCAAGGCCCGGGAGGTGCTGATCGGCCCCGACGAGTTGGGAGTCCGCTGAACGGCCGGGGCGGCCCCACCCTCTGTCGGGAACCCTTTTGGAGGACGCGGGAGCCGCCGGTGGTAGGCTGGCGTGCAAGCCGGCCATTGCCCAGCCGTGGTCTTGACCGGCTAATCTCCGCCGGGCGAAAGGAGCGAGCGTTTGAAAGTCCCTCCCGCCCTGGGGGCTGTCGCCAAGGTAACCGACTGGACGGCGCAGACCTATATAAGGGTCGCCGACGGCCTGACCGATGCGGCGGGGTGGATGGCCCGGGCGCTGGTGTTGATCCTCGTCCCCATCGGCTTTTTGAACGTGTTCCTTCGCTACGTGGGCCAATACGTGCAGGCCCAGTTGGTCAACAACACGTGGATCGAGGCCCAGTGGTACCTGTACGGGCTGATATTCCTCTTGATGTTCCCCTACCTGCTCCGCTACGACGGCAACGTGCGGGTCGACTTCTGGTATGCCGAGCGCAGTGACCGGGTCAAGGCCAGGATCGACCTGATCGGACACCTGGTCGGCCTGGTGCCGTTCACCCTGCTCGCTATCTGGGTTTCGTGGAAGCCGGTCCGGGACTCGTGGCTGCACTGGGAGATGTCCCCCGATCCCGGAGGTCTCCCCCGGGCGCCGATCAAGGCGATGATCCTGGTGGCGTTCATACTCCTGGGAATGCAGGCGCTGGCCTCCCTGATACGGCTGGCGGCATTCTTCACGGGACGGGACGAGGAACTGTTCATAGAACGCGAAGCCCCGATGAGAATCGAGTGATGCGAGCCAACTCCACAGGAACGAAGAGGACCGGCTGATGAGCGTCGAGTGGCTCGCCATCATCATGTTCGCGGTCTTCCTGGTCCTGCTGCTGGCGGGGTATCCGGTGGCGTTCTCGTTCGCGGGCACCGCCATCGTGTTCGGGGCCATCGGGATCCTCCTGGGCGAGTTCGACTTCAACCGGTTGATCATCCTGTTCAGCAGATGGTTCAAGGCGGTGGACAACTTCACCCTGCTGGCCGTTCCCTTCTTCGTCTACATGGGGGCGATACTGGAGAAGTCCGGCTTGGCGGAACGGATGCTGACCACCATCGGCATGGCCCTGGGGCGCTTGAAAGGGGGATTGGGGCTGACGGTGGTCCTGGTCGGAGCCATGCTGGCGGCGGCCACCGGCGTGGTGGCGGCCACGGTGATCGTCATGGGCCTGCTGTCCCTTCCCACCATGGTGCGCTACGGCTACGACCACCGCCTGGCCACCGGGCTGATCACCGCCTCGGGGACCCTGGCCCAGCTCCTGCCGCCCTCCCTTGTTCTGATCCTTCTGGCCCAGGTGGTGGGAGTGTCGGTGGGGGACCTGTTCCTGGGCGCCATGGTGCCGGGCTTCATGCTGGCGGTCATATACGGTCTCTACGTCATCTACCGCGCCTACAAGGACCCCGACGCGGCGCCTGCCCTCCCCGACGAGGCCCGGACCATCCGGGGCCTGCGCCTCGCAAGAGAACTCCTGATCGCGGTCGTGCCGGTGATACTGCTCATCCTGGCGGTGCTGGGCTCGATCTTCACCGGCATCGCCACCCCCACCGAGGCGGGTGCGGTGGGCGCCACCGCCGCCGTCGCCCTGGCGGCCGCCAACCGCAACCTGAACCGCTCCGTCCTGGTCGGGGCGTCACGCTCCACGGCCAACATCACCGGCCTGGTCCTGATGATCCTCTTCTGCTCGACCTTCTTCCAACTGATCTTCGATCAACTGGGCGGCCAGCGCCTCGCTCAGGAGATCCTCACCGGTCTTCCCGGAGGGTTCTGGGGGTTCATCATCATCGCCAACATCGCCGTGTTCCTATTGGGGATCAACCTGGAGTTCATCGAGATCACCTTCATAGTGATGCCCATCTTCGTCCCCGCGGTGAGAGTGCTGTTCGAAACCGGAGTCGCCCCGTTCGACACCCTTCCGGCCTTGATGATCTGGTTCACCGTGATGATGGCGATCAACCTCAACATGGCCTTCATCTCCCCTCCGGTGGGCTTCTCCCTCTTCTATTTGCAGAGCGTGGCGCCTCCCGAGGTGAGAACGATTGACATCCACCGGGGCGCCCTGCCTTTCATGGTCCTCCAGGGCGTGGCGCTGGTGCTGGTGATGATCTTCCCCCAGACCGTGATCTGGCTGCCGAGCGTGGTGGGCTGAGGCCTTTAGATCCAACCCGGTCGCGGAGCCATGGCCTGGTTTCTGCCAAATTGAAGGAGGGACGGGCAGGCGCCCGTCCCTCCTTTGGTTGGTGAGAGGATCTACTACGTCCTGCGACCGGTCCAGCTGACCATGGCGGTCTCGGCGAGGCCGTGCCACTGGGTGATCCCGGCGCGGAATTCCTTCCACTGCCCGTAGATCGTGGCGAAGTCGTCATCGGCCGCCGCCGTCTCGTCGAACAACTCGAAGGCCGCATCCTCGGATGCCTGCATCACGTCGTCCGGGAAGGGACGCAGCTCGATGTCCGACTGGATGATCTCCTGCAGGGACACCGGGTTCTTGGCGTCGTAGCGGGCCATCATGGTGGCGTTGGCCCCGTAGGCCGCCGCTTCGACGATCGCCTGGTACTCCTCGGGGAGATCGTTCCAGCGGGACAGCGGGATGAACGTATCCAGCTGCGGGCCCGGCTCCCACCACCCGGGGTAGTAGTAGTACGTGGACACCTGGTGGAATCCCATGGTGGTGTCGTCGTAGGGTCCCACCCACTCGGTGGCGTCGATGGCGCCGGTCTGGAGGGCTTGGAAGATCTCTCCTCCGGGCAGCACCTGGACGGTGACCCCCAGCCGCTCCAAAACCTTGCCGCCGAAGCCGGGGATCCGCATGCGCAGACCCTCCAGATCGGCCAGAGAGTTGATCTCCTTGTTGAACCAACCGCCCATCTGCACGCCGGTGTTCCCGGCCGGGAAGTTGATCACGCCGAAACGGTCGGCGTAGAAGTCCCGCATCAGAGGCAGTCCGCCTCCCTCGTACATCCACGCGTTCTGCTGGCGATAGGTGAGTCCGAACGGCAGTGCGGTCGAGAACGCCGTCGCCGGGCTGAGGCCCACGTAGTAATAGGAGGCCGTGTGGCCGGCTGGGATGGCGTCCTGCTGGACGTTCTGGAGCACCTCCAGGCCGGGGACGAGTTCGCCTCCCGCCCGGGGTGTGATCCGGAAGCGTCCGCCGCTCAGCTTGCTGACCCGCTCGGCGAAGTCGACCGCTCCGCCGTAGATCGTGTCGAGAGACAGCGGCCAACTGGTGCCCATCTCCCACTCGATCTCCGGACCGCCCTCCGCCGCCACCACCTCGGCGGCCTCCTGGGCCGCAGTGGTGGCCGGCGCGGCGGTGGTGGCCGGCGCTTCTTCGTCTTCGCTTGCACAGGCAGCCACGGCGGTCAGAAGACCACCGGCTGCCACGGTCATCCCGGCTTTCTTCAGAAAGTCCCGCCGGTCGACCTTGGTCTCGATCGTCTCTTCCAGGGACGGTCCTGGGTTCTTGCTTACCATCTGTTCTCCTTCCTGTTCCTTAATCTTTCGCTTGGTGGTTTCATTCTATTCACACGGGTTCCCCTGGGTTGCCGTGGAAGGCGAAAGACCAGGCCCGTTGTGTGTACGGATAGATTAGCCAAGGTCTTTTTTCCCCACCCTATTGCCGCCCCGAGGGGCGTTCCCGCTGGTCACAATCTCGTCAGGCCGGGCCGCCTGGCGTTTATTGGTCGGGATTAAGCCGGTTCGTTCTTACCATTCGATGCAAGCGTGATCGGTTCTGGCAAAATCCCATTGGCGGCCGCCGTGGCACTGGCGGTCCTGTTGGGTATCGGACCGTCCGGAGGGGGCGTTGTCTCCGGTTTCCACGGCGACCGGGTACCCCTTTCGCACCCCGAGGACCCGGCTCCGCCGCCGCGGCCGGTCGAGGACCCCGCCCCGGTCGTCTACCTCACCTTCGACGACGGGCCTCACCCCGTCTACACACCCCAGGTGCTGGAAGTCCTGGCTTCCTATGAGATCAAGGCCACCTTCTTCGTGGTGGGCGACATGGTGCGGAGGTGGCCGGACGCCGCACGGCAGATAGTTGCGGAAGGCCATTCCATCCAATCGCATGCCTGGAATCATGACACCCTCACGGAATTCGACCGCAGGGAATTCATAAGGGACATGAACCGGACCCAGACCGAACTGCTCTATGCCACCAAGACGCAGGCCACCTGTCTGCGGCCTCCTTACGGCGCCACCAATTCCAAAGTGGAGAAGTGGGCGAATGAGTTGGGGCTGCCCGTCGAACTGTGGGATGTGAGCGGAAACGACTGGACCGACATCTCGGCTGAGGGGATCGCCAGGAGGGTCTTACGCGGGGTCGCTCCGGGATCGGTGGTGCTTCTTCATGATGGGGGCGGCCCCCGCTCCCGCACGGTCTCCTCGCTGGAAATCATCATTCCCACCTTGCTGGACGACGGTTACCGCTTCGGACTGCTGTGCCGGACCAACCCGCTGGCAGTCGAGCCGGCGGTTTGCGCGTTCTCCCTTTCCTGGCCGAGGGTGGGGACTTGTGGGCGTTACTCCTCGCGTGACATTCAATAGCGTCTGGCCTTGGCGGGAAGGCCCAGTCCCTTCAGGCTGACGGCGAAACCCTCGCCCTGCAGGGCGGCGGCGAGGGGGTGCTCCCCGGCGGGGAGGTCGTTGATCCGGTCTATCCGAAATCGACGGTGGCGACTCCCCAGTTTGGCCAGCCCTTCAGCCAGGGCTTGGGACGTCAGGCCGTCGAGGTCCCGCACCGTCAGCCGGCGGTGGTTCAAGAAGGCGGCCAGTTCTCCGTTCCAAAGGGCCACATAGCATCCCGCCGCCCTGGCGAAACGGACATCGGGGAGCTTGGGCCAGGGGATCGCCGCTCCGTAGGGGTTGGCCGGATCGGTGGCCGCCAGCACCACGAGCCGGGGCTCGGATTCCTCCCGGAGGCGGTCGACCGCTCCCGCCAAGGCGAACTGGGCCCCACCCAGGCCCTCGATGAAGTAGCCGCGCCTGGACTTGCCGGTCTCTTCCAGGCGGGCCAGCACCGGGTAAATGCCCGTGAACCCACCCCGAATGCCCTCTGCGGCCACCACCGACCGGGTCACGATCCCGTGCCGGTCGAGAAGTTGGATCCCCAGCGCGGCGTAGTGCTCGGTGGCAGGGAGGGAGCCTTCGCCGGAAACGTCGGGCACCAGCGACCACCTTCCGGCCGTGTCCGGGGGAAAGGCCATGTTCCTGCGGCGACCCGTGGGGGAGCGGCGGGCGCGGAGATGCGCCCGGAGGGCGTGGAGGCTGTCGTTGGTCACCAGCCCGGCCCACACCAGGTCCCAGAGGGCGTCGACCACGTCGGGGAGGTCCTCGCCGCCGGCGGCCTGGAGGATCTCTGCGAAGAAGGACGCCCCCCGTCTGTCGAGATGCTCGCGGATGGCCCGGTGAAGGGGCTGGTCGGGGGGGTCCTCCGGTCCCCCGGGATCAAGTTGGCTGAACCGGTCCCGCAGGTAGAGGGCCACCTTCCCGTCCCGCCGCCCCAGTGATCCCCTCCCCACCCAGATCAGGCGGCCCTCCGCCAGCAACTGGTCGAGCCGAGGTGTGGGATTGGAGTGGCGCGCCGCCAGGATGTCGCTCTCCAGCATGGAGGCGGGGACCGGACAGCCCTGTATCTGTGCGATGGTTCCCAAGAGCGAACCGGGGCCGCCGGGAGGATCGTCTCCCACCCGGTGCCATGCGGTGAGAAACCGGGCCAGCGCCGCCGAGTCGACCGGCTCCACCTGGCGGCGCAGCGAAGCCAGCGAGCGGCGCTTGAGCCTTCTGAGAACCTCGGTATCCACCCACTCGGGCGGTCCCCCGGCGCGGAACACGCCTCCGATCACTCTTGACTCGCCCGCCAGGCGGGAGAGCACTTCCTCGGTCACCGCGGTGGGCAGGCCCAGGGCGGCGGCCGCCTGGGAGGCCGGGAAGGGACCGTGGGTGCGGGCATAGCGGGAAACCACGTCTCCCAGCGGGTCCTCGACGGGCTCGGAGAAGGCCGCCGGGACCCCGGGCGGGAGTTGACAGCCCAGGGCGTCCCGGAGACGGGCCGCATCCTCGACCGCCGCCCACACTGGGCGGGCGGCCACCTTCACTCCGATAACCCGCCGGGCGTCTCGAAGCTCCTCCAGGGCGGCCCCTGCCCCGTGGGCGCGTAGCTCCAGATCGGACCGGGTCAGAGGACCCAGCCTGCGCAGCAGGTCATGGACTCCGTCGGCACCGCGCACCTGCCGTTCTTCGGTGAGGTGCTGAAGTTCCAACTCAAGGGAGGCGACCACGTCCGGCGAGATCAATTCTCCGATCTCTCCTTCTCCGAGGAGTTGGGAGAGAAGATGGCGGTCCAGGGTGATGGCCATGGCCTTCCGCTCGGCGGCCGGACCGTCGGTCTCGTAGAGGAAGCCCGCCAGGAAGGCCTGCATCAAGGAGGTGGCGAAGGGCGAGGCCTGCAGAAGTTCCACCTCCACCAAACGCACCTTGCGGCTGCGGAGGTCGGTGAGCAGGGATCGCAGGTAGGGGAGGTCGAAGTCGTCCTGCAGCACCTCCCGGTAGGTCTCGAGGATGATCGGGAAGGAGTCGAAGCGTCGGGCCACCGACAACAGGTCCGCCGCCCGTCGTCGCTGGAGCCAGAGGGGGGTGCGGTACCCGGGGCGCCGGCGAGGCAGCAGAAGGGCGCGCCCGGCCGCTTCGCGGAACCGGGAGGCGAAGAGAGCGGTGCCCGACAGGTGGTCCATCAGCAGGTCGGACACCTGGTCGGGGGTGAGGAGGATGTCGTCGGCGGAGGGGGGATCGTCCGCATCGGGAAAGCGGAAGATGATCCCGTCGTCCGACCATGCCGCGTCGATCTCGATCCCGTGGCGGGAACGGAGATGGCCGATGGCGGCCATCGCCCAGGGGGCGTGGATCCGCGCCCCCAGTGGGGAGAGGACCACCATTCTCCAGTCCCCGATCTCGTCCCGGAAGCGCTCCACGACCACGGTCCGATCATCGGGGAGAGCGCTGCCCGAGGTCCGCTGGTCCTCCAGGTAGGCGACCAGGTTCTCGGCCGCCCACCGGTCGAGGCCCACCTGCTCTGTGAGGCGTCGTTCCGCTTCCTCCGGCGCTAGGGCCGAGGTCTCCCGCAGGAACCTGCCGATCGCCAGCCCGGTCTCGGCCGATCGCCCTATCGTGTCTCCCCGCCAGAACGGCATCTGGCCCGGTACGCCCGGCGCCGGGGTCACCTCTATCCGGTCATGGGTGATCTCGCCGATCCGCCACGAGGAGGACCCGAGGAGAAAGACGTCGCCGGGCCGGGACTCATAGACCATCTCCTCATCGAGTTCCCCAACCCGGCTGCCGTCGGGGAGTTGGACGCGGTAGAGGCCCCGGTCGGGAATCACTCCGGCGTTGGTCACCGCCAGTTGCCTGGCGCCCGACCGGGGTTTGACGGTGTCCTCCATCCGGTCCCACACCACCCGGGGCCGGAGTTCGGCGAAGAGATCGGATGGATAGCGTCCGGCCAGCATGTCCAGGGTGGCCAGGAACACCTCCCGGGAGAGGTCGGCGAAGGGAGCGGCCCGGCGCAGCATGAGGTACAGGTCGTCGACGCTGCGCTCGGAGGCGACCACCGCGGCGACGATCTGCTGGGCCGCCACGTCGATGGGATTGGCGGGGATGACGGTGCTCTCCACCTGTCCGTCCCGCATGCGCTGGGCGACCACCGTGGAGGTGAGCAGGTCCCCCCGGTACTTCGGGAACAGCTTGGCCCGGCTGGTCCCGCCGACCTGGTGTCCGGAGCGCCCCACCCGCTGGAGCCCGGAAGCCACGCTGGTGGGCGACTCGATCTGGATGACCAGGTCGACCGCCCCCATGTCGATGCCCAACTCCAGGGAAGAGGTGGCCACCACCGCCCGGAGTTGTCCGCGCTTGAGGCCGTCTTCGATCTCCAGGCGGCGTCGCCGGGCCACCGATCCGTGATGGGCGCGGGCGATCTCCTCGGCGGCCAGGTTGTTCAACTCGGCGCACACTCGCTCGGCGAGTCGCCGGCTGTTGGTGAACACGATGGTGGAGGTGTGCTGTTGGATCAGGTCCAGCAATCGCCGGTAGATGGAGGGCCAGATGGACCGGGACCGGGTCTCCTCGCCCTCCTCCACCGGTTCGGGCTGGGTCATGTCGCGGCTGGGGACGACTAGTTCTAGCTCGAGCGGACGGCGATGGTCGGCGTCCACGATGGTCACCGGGCGGGGCCGGTGGGGCGCCTCGGGGCGCTCCACGCTCCCACCGCCCAGAAAGCGGGCGATGGTCTCCAGGGGACGCTGGGTGGCCGACAGGCCGATCCGCTGGGGCGGCGCGTCGGCGGCCTCCTCCAATCGTTCCAGGGATACGGCCAGGTGGGCCCCCCGCTTGGTGCCCGCCACGGCATGCACCTCGTCGACTATCACCCACCGCACGGGCGCCAGACGCTCCCGGGCGGCCGAGGTGAGCATCAAATAGAGCGACTCGGGAGTGGTGATGAGAATGTCGGGCGGGCGCCGCAGCATCTTCTGGCGATCGGATGCGGGCGTGTCGCCGGTCCGCATGAAGGTGGTGAGCACCGGAGGGGGTTCGGCGCCGATTCGAGCCGCGGCGTGCCGGATCCCGGCCAGGGGAGCTCGCAGGTTGCGTTCGATGTCGTAGGCGAGCGCCTTGAGCGGTGAGATGTAGAGCAGGCGGCACCGGCCGCCGGTGGGCGGGAGGGGCTCGTCACACAGCCGGTCGAGGGTCCACAGGAAGGCGGCCAGGGTCTTCCCCGAGCCGGTGGGGGCGTGGATCAGGGTGTGGCTGCCAGAGGCGATGGCCGGCCAGCCCAGGGTCTGGGGGAGGGTCGGCGCCTCGAAGGTCGCCTCGAACCACGCCCGGGTGGCAGGAGCGAACTGCTGCAGACTGGAGTCTCCCATTCTGAAGTCAGGGTAGAGGGCCTCGGTGACAAATGGCCCGGGAGACTCCGGCAGGGGTCGCGGTTCTCTCCGGGGGAGACCTAGTAGACCGAGAGCATCTCCAGGGCGTGTTCGGCTGTCTCGGTGGAGCAGTCCAGGCTGGTCTCCGACGGCGCCAGCCGTTGAACGGCCAGGC
>JAPPKR010000250.1 GCA_028819835.1 bacterium
TCGAAGGCCCGCCTCCCGGCCAGGAGAGTCCCCGGCGAGATGATCGCAGGGGTCCTCGGCGTGATGGTGATCGGCGGGGCGGCGGTGGTCGCGGTCCCCGGCGTGATGGTGATCGGCGGGGGAGCGGTGGTCGCGGTCCCCGGCGTGATGGTGATCGGCGGGGGAGCGGTGGTCGCGGTCCCCGGCGTGACGGTGGTCGGGGCGGCGGCGGACGCGGTCCGCGGCGTGACGGCGACGGTCGCGGCGGCCGTTCGGACGGCAGGCGCCGGGGCGGTGGCGGTCAAGGCGCTCCTCGCAGGGGTGGCGGCGGCGGCGGCCATCGGCGGCAGGCGCGGTCATTCGGGGACCATCTCGACAACTAGAGGCGAGCCTCGGAAGGCCGACAGAGTCCGAGCGGTCGGGTCGTATTCTTACCGAAAATGGAGTTTCTTCGTTCTGACCTCTCCGACATAGCCGTCTACAAACCGGGGCCGCCGCTGTCGGAGCTTGCGCGCCAGTTCGGGTTCGATCTCGATTCCCTGGTCCGGGTGGCCACCAACGAGAACCCCTATCAGCCGCTGGACGAAGTCCGGGAGGTGATGGCGCAGGCGGTCTCGGGTGTCAACCGCTACCCCGACATCGACGCCTCCGGGCTGCGCTCGGCCCTCTCGGAGCACTTGGGGGTGGGTCTTGAGAACGTGTGGTGCGGAGCAGGATCGGGCGAGCTGATCCGGCTGATAGCTCTGGCGGTGGGAGGCCCCGGGCGCGAGGCGGTGTTCGGTTGGCCCTCCTTCGCCATGTACCCCCTGTGCACGCGTTATGCCATGATGACGCCGGTCGCCGTCCCGCTCACCGCCGAGCACGGCCTGGATCCCGACGGCCTCCTCTCGGCGATCGGTCCCGACACGGTCCTCGTCTACATCTGCAATCCCAACAACCCCAGCGGGACCTACCTGGCCTCCGGCGACGTTCTCCGGTTGATGGAGGAGATTCCCGAGCGGGTGCTGGTGGTCATGGATGAGGCCTACCACGAGTACGCCACTGCCTCCGACTACCGGGGGACGGTCGGCGAGGCCGCCCAGCGGCCCAATGTGGTGACGCTTCGCACCTTCTCAAAGATCTACGGGATGGCCGCACTCCGGGTCGGCTATGCGGTGGGCAGCCGCGGGACCCTCCAGGAGTTGCGCAAGGTGCAGTCGCCCTTCACCGTTTCCTCGGTGGGACAGGCCGGGGCTGTGGAAGCGCTGCGTCACCAGGACCAGATCGCCGGGCGGGTTGCGGAGAACGCCCGGGAGCGGGACCGGATCCACCGCGGACTGGGCAACCTGGGGATTGCCCGGATCGAGAGTCAGACCAACTACATCTACTTCACGGTGGGATTGGACTCCCAGCAGACCGCCGAGGGCTTCCTGCGCCACGGGGTGCTTCTGCGGGCCTACCCGGGGGATTGGGCGAGGGTTTCGGTGGGAACGCCCGAGGAGAACGATCGGTTCCTGGCGGCGGCCGCCGAGATCGTCCGCTGAATCCGGCCCGGTCCGAGGCCGGCTATTCGATGATGACTCTCAACCGGGAGAAGGCCTGTCTCAGGGCATGCTCCACCTCCGAGGGGTGGGGAGCGGCGGCGAACAGGAACCCGAGGTAGCGGTCTCCCTCGGGGAGGGCTCTGACCTCTCCACCGGGGGGGACGGTGATCTCGAGACCCGTGATCCCCGGCGTGTCGCGGGCCTCGGCGGTGCCTTCGACCTCCACCAGCCTTCCCGACCGGGGGATGGGGAGCATCATCACCCCCGTCGCTCCGGGCTGGCGGACCGCAGAAGGCATCTCCATCCTCAGGGCCTGGCGGAGGATCAGCGACTCCCAGGACTCGGCCATCAACCCGAAGCGGAGGGACCGCGAGCACAGCCCCCCGATGGAGCGGGCCGCCACCTCCAGGACACTCACCCGGTCGCGTCCGATGCGGAACTCGGCATGGATGGGCCCTTCCTTGAGGCCCAGGGCGGTCACCGTCCGCCTGGTGAGGTGATCGATCTCTCCCAGGACCTCAGGTGGCAGGCGGGAGGGCGCGATGAGAACCGTCTCCTCGAAGTAGGGTCCCTGGGGAGACCCAGGCTTGTCGAAGACGGCCAGTATCTTCAGCCGGCCCCGCGACAAGAGTCCTTCCACCGCCACTTCGCCTCCGGGGAGGAACTCCTCGGCCAGGATGGGTTGGTTGGGATTCTCCCCCGCACCGGCCAGGATCCGGCGTATCCGGCGGGCCGCCGCGTCGGCGTCGGAGGCCCGGTCGACGCGGATCACGCCCTGGCCGCCCGAGCGGGACAGAGGCTTGAAGACCACCGGGTAGCCCAACTCGGCGGCGATCTCGGACGGGGAGTCCTCGCGCTCGATGACCCCGAACCGCGGCTGGGAGATCTCGTCCTGGGCGAGGCGACGCCGCAGCATCGCCTTGTTGCGGGTGGCCGCCGCTGCGGCCGGGGGATTGTGGGGGAGCCCGATCAGCTCGGCGCCGCGGGCGGCCACCACCACTCCCTGGTCGTCCAGGGGAACGATGGCGTCGATGGGGAGCCGGGCGGCGTGGTCGGCCAGAATCCGCGCCGACCACTCCGGGCGGGAGCAGTCGATCCACACCCGCCGGTCCGGCGCCACCAGGGGAAGTTCCTCCTCCGAGGCCACCGACAGATCGATCCCCAGATCGGCCGCCGCTTCGAGGAAGTCGGACGCCCGGTAGGTCTGGGTGGGGACGATGAGAAGAACGTGCGGCATCAGATTGTTCCCAAGGTAGGCGCCTCAAAGGCCATTGTGGTCCCGTTGTCTCCGTTTGCGCGGGTAACATTGATGCTATGTCTGGAAAAGTGCTGACCATCGCCTCCGACGCGGTGGACATGATCATCTCCCTCCGCGACCAGGAGCCGGGAGATCAGGAGTACGGTCTCGCCATCGAGGTGAGCGGCATACGGGGTGCGCAATTCCAATACGATCTGAGCTTCGTGCCGGTGGAGGACCAGACCGAGACCCAGATCCGGGAAGACCACAACGGGCTGGCAATCCTGATCCCCGAGCACGACGTGGAGAAGCTGTCCGGCGCCTCCCTGGAGTTGACCCCCCAGGGCCTGGCCATGAACAACCCCAATCTCCCCCAGAGTCCCACCATGGCGGCGGCGACCGAGGCGAGCGGGGACCTGACCGGGCCCCTGGCCGAGAGGATTTCGATCATCCTGACCGAAAACGTCAATCCAGCCATCGCCATGCACGGCGGCATGGCCGAGTTGGTGTCGGTGGACGGGACGGTCGCCTTCCTGCGGCTGTCGGGCGGGTGCCAGGGGTGCGGGATGGCCCAAGTCACCCTCCGCCAGGGCATCGAGCGCATTCTCCGAGAGTCGATCCCCGAACTAAGCGAGGTGGTGGACGTCACCGACCACGCATCGGGCGCCGACCCCTATTACCAGGCCTCCAAGAAGTAACACGGGCCGGGTTCGGGGCGCCGAGAGGACGTCGGTTCGCTAGGAGAGGGTCGGGTAGGCCTCGTATCCCTCGATCCCGACTGTGACCGAGGTGACCGGCTGGGGTTCTCGGTCCATGATCGCTGCCAGCCGCGTCTCCAGGTGTCCGTAGCCCACCACCCGGGTGATCAGGGGGAGTCCCAGCCAGTCGGCTATCTCTTGGGCTCTGGCCAGGAGCTTTTCCTCCTCGGACTGGACCAGGTAGGCCACCCGGCGGTAGTTCCCGAACAGCATCTCCTTCAGGTCCGGGTGCCGGTCCAACAGAAGGCCCTCCACGACCAGGTTCCTCCACGACTTCACCAGAAAGTCGGTGAGGAAGAAGGTCCCGGGCTCTTCTTCCATCAACTTCACGAACTCCTCGCCCCCGAACATCTCGTAGCAGTGGGGCCCGAGCGGACGCACGGCGCCGGTGTCCTTGAGCATGGCGTCGAGATCCGACGCTCCGCAGTGACCGTACACCACGACCTGGCGGTCGTATTCCCCGCGGGTCTCGGCTAGCTTCTCCGCCACCGCGCCGGTGATCAACTGGGGACGGTTGTGGAGCCGGGCGTTGATCACACGCAGGTCCACGTC
Source organism: bacterium (assembly GCA_028819835.1). The sequence continues at coordinate 4,050 of JAPPKR010000250.1, forward strand.
CCAGCCGTAGTGGTCGATGATCTCTCTGAGTTCCTTGCCGAGGGCGGCGCAGGCCACCATCACGGTCCGTTCCCGGGTCTCGTCTGCAGCACCCGGGGGCGACGTCTCCGAGTCAGAGGGGTTCACGGTGGTTCAAGCCTCTCCGGTGGGCGGCGATGATGGACCGACGCAAATCCGACAGGCGCCCGGGGGGATAGTCGGCTTCCAGCCGTTCTATCACGCGGTCTGCCACCAGGCGGGGATCCCCTGGTTCCTCCTCCGGTTCTCCCCACGACCACCCGGCCAGATAGGTCTGCTCCTCGGTTCGTCCGGTGGCGGTGGCCACGGCGTCCACCGTCATCTGGAAACGATTGCTCAGGTGCTTTCTCACACGGCCGCGACGGCCGTCCCTGGTGGCTTTGACTCCAACCGGGATCGCATCCCAGTAGAGGATCTGATAGGTGGCCATCCGGCCTCCCTTGTGCAGGGGCTTGTGGGTTGGAATATTACCGGTTGGGAACCGACTCTGTGGCCGGAACCCCCTAACCGACCCCCGGTCTTTGTGAGTGCCGGGCCAGGAGGAGAGGAGGCGGGCGGTCCGCCGTTTAGCATAGGCTAAGTGCGCCCGGTCCGGGGCGCCTCACATCCGTTGCTAGACAGGAGCATCGACTTTGGACTTCGATCTCAGCCCCGAGCACCAGTTGTTCCGCCAGACCCTCCGCCGTTTCGTGGACTCCGAGATCCGACCGGTGGTCAAGGAGTGGGAGCAGGCCGGACGCTACCCCACCGAGATAGTCGAATCCATGAAGGAGATGGGCCTCTTTGGGATCACCGTTCCCGAGGAGTACGGGGGGATGGGCGCCGACTTCGTCTCGATGGCATTGGTGTTCGAGGAGATCTCGCGGGGCTGGATGGGGATAGCCGGCATCCTGGGAAGCCATTCGTTGTCCTGTTTCATCCTGGCCCGCTACGGCACCGAGTCCCAGCGTCTCCGCTACCTGTCGGACCTGGCTTCCGGCAAGCGGCGCACCGGGATCGCCCTTACCGAGCCTGACGCGGGCAGTGACCTTCAGGGCATAAAGACGAGGGCCAGGAGGGATGGTGACCACTACGTGATCCGGGGATCGAAGCTGTGGATCACCAACGCCCGCTACGCCGATCCGCTGCCGGTGCTGGTCAAGACCGATCCCGAGGCCAGCCCGCCTCATCGCGGCATGAGCCTGCTCCTGGTCGACCAGGGGACTCCCGGTTTCGAGATAAGCAGGGACCTGCCCAAGCTGGGCTACAAGGGCACTGAGAGTTGCGAGGTGCAACTGGACGACGTCCGGGTCCCGGTGGAGAACCTGGTGGGGGGAGAGGAGGGACGGGGGTTCCAGCAGGTGGTGAGCGGGCTCGAGATCGGGCGCATAAACATCGCCGCCCGGGCGGTGGGGGTGGCTCAGGAAGCATACGACCAGGCGCTGGCCTATTCGAACACCAGGGAGGCGTTCGGCCGCAAGATCTCTGGATTCCAGGCCATCCAACTGAAGCTGGCCGAGATGGCCACCGATGTCCAGGCGGCGCGCCTGCTGGTGTGGTGGGCCGCCTCGCAGGCCGACCGGGGCAAGCGGGTGGACATCGAGACCGCCATGGCCAAGTACTTCGCCTCTGAGGTGGCCTGCCGGGCCTCCCTGGATTCGATGCGCATCCACGGGGGCATGGGGTACAGCCCGGAACTGGATATCGAGCGTCTCTACCGGGACGCTCCCCTGATGGTCATCGGAGAGGGAACCAACGACATCATGAAGATGGTCATAGCACGGGGCCTCACCAGGGGAAGACTGGTGATCGACTGAACCCCGGACCGCCACCGGAGCAAGGATTCGGACCCTGTTCCAGCCGGTTCGGCGAGAATGGCTTGCGCCTCATGGGGTTGTGCGGATCTCATGGAAAGGCGCCCACCACCAAGTGCCGCACCGGGGAGCCGGCTACCGGGCATAGGGCTCCGGTTTCTCTAAAATTCCGGTCCTATATGGCTCAGAAGGTCTTTCCGGTGGGGTTGGGCCGGTTGACCTTAGGCTTGGCGGCCGTTGCGCTTCTCCTGTGCGGAGGAGGGACCGCGCTGGCCCAGGACGAGAGGCCGGAGGTGAGGCTGGTCGTGGAGGGAGGGCTGGAGGGGTGGGTGGATCCCCACTGGCCCATCAAGCTTGAAGCCCGCATCGAGACGGACATCCTCCTGGTGGGAGAGCTCCAGGTGGTGCAGGGCCAGGAACTGGCCAGGCTGGAGGTGGAGGTCCCGGCCGGGGGAGCCAGGGCCTATGAGGTGGTTGTGGCGCCGCCCGTCGATCAGCGGGTGATCCTGTTGCGGGTGATACCGGATGGCGGCGATCAGGAGGCTCCGGTTGCGTCGGCTTTCTTCCGCCCCCGGGTGGCGGCCAAGGAGATCCTGGTGGGCCTGGTCGGCCTGCCCCGCTTGGAACAGGTCCTGGGAGAGGTGCGTTCTGCGGTCAGTGGCGAGCCGATAACACCGGTCGGGTTGGAGGATGCCTCCGAGCGCCTGGAGAGGGGGGAGCTCCATCAGCTCTCTTATCTGGTGATGGACCAGCCTCGAGCCCTGGCCGCAGGTACGGTGTCCTGGTTGGAGGGAGGGGGGCGCCTGGTCACCACCACGGCAGCCCTGGAGACGATGGGACTGGACGCGGTCTGGTGGGGGAACTTTCCCGGCGTCGACGCCGAGATAGGGTGGTACGGGGTGGGAGAAGGCGAGGTGCTGGCGCTCGACACCCTGTCCGGCCACCCGACCCAGGTTTGGGCATCGTTGCTCCGACCCGCCCAACTGTCGGGAAGCCAGCAGATCCCCCTCATCGAAGGACCGATGTCCCTCACCCAGGCGGCATTGTCGGTTGAGAGCGAGACCCCGGGATACCCCTGGCTGCCTGTGGTGGTGGTCGTGTACGCAGTGGTGGTCGGGCCGGTCAACCTGTGGATTCTGCGGAGACGCGGCAGGCTGGAGTGGGCCTGGTTCACTATCCCCGCCCTGGGCCTGATCGGGGTGGTGGCCTTTTCGATCGTGGGTACCGGCGGCGTCAACCGGACGTTCTGGTCACATGGCACGGTCCAGGTCTCGGGACCGGACCCGCAGACTCGCACCGGGATGGTGGCGGCCACCAGCAGGGCCAAGACGATGGAGATCTCCTTCAGTCCCGATTGGGACGTCTACCCCGAGAACCTGGCGGACATCTCCGGGGACTCCGCTCAACCGAGGATCACCCCCTCCGGCGTCTATGAATACGACCTCCCTTCCCTGGGGTGGCTGTCGGTGAACGCCTTTCGCCGGGCAGAGCCGGTCAGAGTCGTGGCAGCGTTCGGTGACCGGGGAGTGGAGATGACCAATGCCTCTTCGAGTCCGGTTGTGATGTGGGGTGTCCATGCCTATCCCAGGGTTGCCATCCGGGGGGTTCTGGAACCCGGCGCCACGGGGAGTATCGGTTGGCAGGAAGTTCTCTCATCGAGTTCGTGGTGGCAGTTTCACGACGCTTTCTGGGGGATGGACGCCTCGGACACGGTCGACAACTTGAGCGAGCACTGGCCGATCGTTATCGGGAGCCTGGTGAACGTCGCCAAGGAGTCGGGAATGGTGGACGTCCCGTCCTTCGCGTTCGCGGTCACGGAGCAGTCGATCTCCGATGTGATGGTCGATGGCCGCACCCAGGAGGTGCCCGGACTGAAGCTTGATCTGTATCCCATCTCCGTGGATCGAATGGGTGAGACGGGTTGGGCTCACGCCCGCCCGGTCTGGTTGGACGAGGCTTTCCGAGCCGGGGGATTCGAGGGCGCCCCCGTCTTCGCCGAACTGTGGATCCTCTCCTACCGGTTGCCCACCGACCTGTCCGCGCCCCTGCGACTGGGCCTGGGTGGGTTGGATCCCGAATTCGTCGGTTTGGATCGCGCCATCGCTCCCTTCGACGGAGAGGAGGACGTCGAGGGCACGGAGGGCTGGGAAGCCTGGGACTGGGAGGTCGGCGAGTTCGTGCCGGTCGACATCGACTCCGAACTGGACGCGGCGAGGATCGTCGCCCCGTCGGGCGAGGTGCTGTTGAGGGTGTCCACGGCCCGGCTCGGGGTGTCGCCCCTGACGGCGGTGATGACATGGGGGGACGTACCATGATGATCTCTTTTGCGGGGGTGAAGAAGCGTTACCGCACGACGGTGGCCCTCGACGGGGTGGACATGGCCATCCCCCAGGGCTCGGTCACCGGGTTGGTGGGCCCGAACGGAGCGGGGAAGACCACCTCCATACTGCTGATGAGCACTCTGCTGGCCCGCGACGAGGGAACAGTGGAGGTGGGGGGACTCGATCCCGAACTGGACGCGCCGGGCGTCCGCCGCCTGATCGGTTACATGCCGGACTTCTTCGGGGTCTATGAGTCCCTCACCGCCACCGAGTACCTGCAGTTCTTCGCGGCCAGCCATGGGATAGCGGCGGATCGCAGGTCCACATTGTCCTCCGATCTTCTGGATCTGGTGGGTTTGTCGGACAGGGCGACCGACGATGTGAACACCTTGAGCCGGGGCATGAAGCAGCGCCTCTCCCTGGCTCGATCGCTGGTGCACGACCCCGACCTGCTGGTGCTGGACGAACCGGCCGCCGGGCTGGATCCCCGGGCGCGGGTCCATCTCCGGGAACTGATCGCCGAGTTGGGGCGGATGGGGAAGACCGTGGTGGTCTCCTCTCACGTTCTGACCGAACTGGAGGGAATCTGCAGCGATATCGTGGTGATGGACGAGGGACGGGTGGTCGCCCAGGGCCCCATGGACTCCATCCGGGCCTCGCTGGCTTCCGACCGCTTCATCAGGATGCGCCTGGTCGATCAGGATGTGGATCTGGCGTTGGGCGTGCTGGAGGAGGACCCCCGGGTCTCGGGGTTGACGGTGGAGAGCGGGCGGATCGGGTTCTCCCTCGACGAGGCGGGGGACGACGCATCCGCCGAGCTTCTTTCCAGGCTGGTCGGAGCCGGGGTGCGGGTGGCGGAGTGGCGCATCGAAGAGATCGGCCTGGAGGAGTTGTTCCTCCGCATAACCCAGGACACGGACCAATGAACCCGGTCCTGGCCCGGGAGTCCCGCCAGCGCTTCCGCGGGCGCTGGAGCTGGCTGGTGATCACCGGCTGGGTGATCGTTGTCGGGCTTTTGACCTATCTGTTCTTCGTGGCGGGCCGGAGCATCAACCTCGACTTCTTCGGGGTGCGCGGGCCTCTCTCGGGACTCAATCAGGCCGGCAAGTGGGTGTTCGAGGGAATGACCCTGGTCTTGCTCACCGCGGTGGCGTTCATGGTTCCCGGTCTGACCGCGCTGTCGGTGGTGGGGGAGAGACAGCGCCAGACCCTGCACCTTCTCCAGATCACCCAGGTCACGCCCTTCGGGATAGTGGTGGGGAAGCTCTTCTCCTCGATCGGCTACTTCCTGGTCTTGATCCTGGCGGTGATTCCCCTGCTGGGCCTGCCGCTGGCCTTCGGGGCGATCGGGCTGGTGGACGTCCTGGTGGCCCTGGGCATGCTGGTCCTGGTGGTGGCGATGCAGGCCTCTGTCTCGATCTGGGTCTCTTCGCGGGCCAGGTCCAACCGGGGAGCGGTGGCGCTGTCCTACGTGTTGGCGGTGGCGATCTTCTTCGGGTCATTCGTGCTGATGGGGGTGGAGGCGCTGGTCATCAGGGTGGACATCGAGGACGACGGCCGGGAGTTGGTCAGCACCTGGCTGAATCCCTATGTGGCCGTAGCGGACGCCGCCGCGTTTCCCTATGACGATCTGGTGGGCTTCTTCGAGGGGCCGGATGTACCCACGCCCATGGACCCCATCAGGTTGCTGGTGTCGCTGCGCCAGGGTGAAAACGCGTTCCAGGGTGATGAGATCGAGGAGGCCGTGTTCGGGGTGAAACGGATACCGGGATGGATAGCCACCACCTTGGTTTATGGTGCGATCATCGCCCTGTGCCTGTGGAGGGCTTCCCGCCGGGTAACCGCCCCGCGGGCGTTGCCGGTGCGCCGAAGGCGTGCCCGGGTTCCCGATGCCTCCGCCTGAGTCACTCCGCAGGCTGGTGGCCCTGGCACGGAGGCGCCTGTGGGTCTCTCGCCTGGTCGGAGAGGTAGTACTCGGGCTGGGGGTGGGAGCGGCCGGCGCGGCGGCGGTTTGGGGTGTCTCCCGGGTCTTCGTGCTTCCCGCGGCCGATGGCGTTGCGCTGACCCTGGTGGCGGTATCTGTGGCCGGCGTGCTGGGGTGGTGGGTTGTGAGTCCTCCCAGCGCCGCACAGGCGGCCCTGTGGGCCGACCACCGCCTGGGAG
>JAPPKR010000035.1 GCA_028819835.1 bacterium
CGCTTGCCGCTCTTCCGTCCCCTGGTCGTCAGGATGAGGACCCCCACGCCCTCCAGGCGGCTCAGAAGCCGGCCGCCGGAGAGCCGGAACAGGAACCGGTGCAGAGGCACGAAGAACCAGGCGATGACGAGACGCTTGTAGGTCGGCACGGCCGGCTTCTTCATGGGCTCATTCCCCGACCGGTCATGTCCCCTTGTAGTTGATCCTGGCCACCAACCGGTGCTCGGCGGTCACCAGGTCCGCCTGGTCCTCCATCACCTGGTCGATCGGTTTGTATGACCACGGGGACTCGTCGACCAACTTCCGCGCCCGGTGGGCCTCCCAGGCCTTTCCCGCCATCGCCTCGGTCAACTGCTCGGCTGTGAAGAGCTTCCTGGCGCGGTTCCGGGAGTGCACGCGTCCCGCGCCGTGGGCGGCGGAGAGGTAGGAGAGCGGGTTGCCCAGCCCCCGCACGATGTAGGAGTCGGTCCCCATCGAACCGGGTATCACGCCGCGGTCATCCGATCCCGCCCTGATGGCGCCCTTCCTGGTCACCCACACCCTGCGGCCGCCATGTCTCTCCAGAGCGGCGTAGTTGTGATGGCAGTTAATCATCTCCAGCAACTCCACGGTCCCCAGGTGTTTCCTGAGCGCTCCCCAGACCACGTCCAGTATCAGTTCCCGGTTTCTCCACGCGTAGGACTGGGCCCACAGCATCTGCCGGATGTACACGTCGAACAGGTCGTCGTCGGCCAGGTAGTAGGCCAGATCCCGGGTGGCTCTCCTTCCCCCGGCGGCGCACACCCGGGCGGAGGCGGCGATGTGGTGGGTGGCTATCCGGTTGCCGATGCCCCGGCTCCCGGTGTGCAGCACTATCCAGAGCCGCCCGAGTTCATCCGACGACACCTCCACGAAGTGGTTTCCACCACCCAGTGTGCCAAGTTGCTTTCCCACCCTCCCAGCGGCGCCCTTGGCTTTCGGGACCATCTCCGGGTGCGGGATCGGGTTCTCCTCCAACCACCTTCGGGCCTCCGGGGAGGCAACCTGGTGCCAATCGAAGCCGGCCGGCACCCCTCGCCGGATGTCCCGCAGGACTTCCTGTGGGGAGTCGAGGTGCTCCAGGCGCCGGTTGGTGAGAGCGGCGATCATGCCGCACCCTATGTCCACCCCCACCGCGGCCGGGATTATTGCGTCTTCGGTGACTATCACCGACCCCACCGTGGCGCCCTTCCCCAGGTGGGCATCGGGCATCAGGGCCACCGGACCCGCCAGCACCTGGCTCCGCGAGGTCTCCAAGGCCTGCTTCCTGGTCTGGGGGTCCAGGATCGACGCCCAGTTGCGGACCCCCGCACCGCCCCCGCGGCCAGAATCCAAGAGCCGTCCCCGGGGACTCCCGCTGGTTGCCACCATGGCCCTTGACCCTACCGACCGAACCGGAGGCCGCTGACCCAATTTGCCCCCTTGACAGAAGTCACGCGGGGAGCGGCAACTATAGTTGGCGACCGATAACGGCTGTGAAAAGTATGTACAAGAGAGTTGAGGGTAGAGCGCGCGCCAGCCGAGGGCATCCCGCTCCGGTCCCACCCGGAGAGGCATGGGTCCAGCGGGATCCCCCGTGCCCCAGGGATGGGCCCAATGCGGCGGACAGCCGGAAGGGTCTTGAAAGGAAAGCGGCTGCGCTCGCAGCATTGATGTTGCTGGGCGCGGGCTGTGCCGGCGGGGAGGATGTCGAGAACCCTGGGTCTGCATCCTCTGAAGGGCCCGTGCAGGAGGTAGTGGGCCCGGCCGGGCTTGAGCGATGCGAGGACGTGGCCGCGGTGACACCCAGTCTTGAAGGGAACCTCGGCGCCCGGCAGAACCCCGACCCAGCGGTGATGGATTTGATCGGCGCCTATCGGGACGAGCATGCCGGCACCTTCGGGGGGACGTGGATCGACCGGGCATACCGTGTTGTGGTGGTGGCCTTCACCGACGACCCGGAAGCGCATCGGGAGGCGATCCTGACCTATCCCCCTCCCGGTGGCGATTCCGAAGCCGATCTGAGGCCGCTTGGTGAGCAGAGCGAGGTGACCATCGATGTTGTCCAGGTCCGGTACAGCAAGGCCGAACTGGAGGGTATGCATCAGCAGATCATGGGCGCCGTGTCGGGTCGGGACTTCGCTGACTCGCTGATGACATTGGTCCTGATCACCAAGAACCGTCTAAACCTCAGCTTGTTCAATCCGCCCGAGGGAACTCTCGATGAACTTGTGGAGCTGGTGCCTGATGTGGGTGCAGTCTGTATTTCGGTTTCCTACCTCCCAGAACAACCAACGGGGCCACTTGAGCTGATTCCCGACCTCGATGTGGAGGATCCGCTGGTCATCTGCCACGGTATCCCGCCAGTGCCCTACTCGCGGCTGGTCGACCCGCCTCCGATCGACCAGGTCGACCACCCGGCCGTGGAAGCCCTGCGTGCCGAACTCGAGGCTCCGGGCGCTGAGCCGATGCCGACGGGCCGCTGGGTGGTGATCAGCATCGGCGACGATCTCGCCACCTTCGCCGCCCTGTCCCCGGACTCCTTCGGCCATGCGGAATTCCGACGCCACGGGGACAGGTGGCGATTAGGGGGAGTAGGAATCGGTCCCTCCTGCGAACCCACCGTGGCGCTTCCCGATGGGCTCAACCGGCTCAACCGAGTCGCTATCAGTCTCGACCCCGGCTCGCCGCCCGATCCCGACAGCAGAACCATCCATGTGCTGGCTACTGAGCAGGCATGCGCAAGCGGGCGAGAGATGGGAGACGATCTCCAAGGTCCCCAAGTGGTTGAAACCGACTCCGCAGTACTGATCGCCTTCGTGGCCATCCCGCTCGCCGAGCGTTTGGTCAACTGCCAGGGAAACCCGTCCACCCCGGTGACCATCGAACTGAGCCGACCGCTCGGAGACCGCACGATATACGACGGACTCTACGTTCCCCCCAAACCGCTGGAACCCGAAAGCGAGTAAAGCGACCGGAGCAAGCACGGCCGGGCCCTCGAGGGCGCCGCAACTACAGTTGGCGACGTGAAGGCGTCTCGAAGCGACTGGCAGACTGCCTGATCATGGCTGCTCTTGAGACTCCGGGTCCGGTTCTCACCATCCACATGGGGGACATCACCAAGCTGGAAGTGGACGCAATAGTGAACGCGGCCAATAACACGCTGCTCGGCGGCGGCGGGGTGGACGGGGCCATCCACCGAGCCGCCGGACCCCGGCTCCTCGAGTACTGCCGCACCCTGGGAGGGTGCGAGACGGGCCAAGCCAAGGTCACGCCCGGTTTCGGTCTGCCGGCCCGGTGGGTGATCCACACCGTCGGACCGGTGTGGCGGGGCGGCGGCGGGGGCGAGCCGGAGCTATTGGCCTCCTGCTACCGGGAGTCGCTGGCCCGCGCCGACGAGGTAGGTGCTGCGACCATCGCTTTTCCGGCCATCTCCACCGGCGTGTACGCGTACCCCCTCGAAGACGCCGCCACGACGGCTATCGAGGCGGTTCGCTCCACACCCACGGATGTGACCCAAGTCACATTCGTCGCCTTCGACCAGAAGACCCTGGAAGCCTACGCCGACCGTCTCTGAGGGTTCCTCCGCCTCCACCACGAATGGGTCTGAATGGATACCCCCGCAGGGACTCGCACAGCTTGCCCTCCCGTTTAGCATGAATGTCATGGGGGAAACGGACTCGGGACACCTGAGCGCACTGGACGGACGGCTCCTGCGCCGGGCCATCCAGCTATCGGCCAGTGCAGCCGCCAAGGGAAACATGGCGTTCGGCGCCCTTCTCGCAGACCCGCAAGGCAACATCCTCCTCGAAGCCGAGAACACGACGTTCACAGAACGGAACCCTCTCAACCATGCCGAGACCAACCTGGTCAACATAGCGGTCGCCTCCCTCGACCCCGAGCTGATCGCCACCGCCACTCTCTACACCAGTTGCGAACCCTGCGCCATGTGCAGTGGAGCCATGTACTGGGGCGGGATAAACCGGACGGTTTACGCCATGTCCGAACACGACCTGCTGGAGATCACGGGGGTGAGCGAGCACTGCCCGACCATGCGGGGAGTGGGTTGTCGCGCCATCCTCAACAGCGGCCAGCGTCACATCGAGGTAAGCGGGCCTCATCTGGTCGAGGAGGCATGCGCAGTCCAACTCGACTACTTTGCGGCCCGGCCTCCGGAGAGTTCATAGAAACTCATCTCCCGATGACGAAGCCAAGGGAATTCGGGGTCCATGACGTTTATCCCCCCTCCCGCTTCTAACCGCTGATCTCCCCGGGGACACTCGACAAGCCAATCCCCGGCCCCGGGTCTTAGCAGTCACCGAGCAGGAATACTTCCGGTGTGGTGGACCGGTGGTTGTTCAGACGTTCTCCATGGTTCCCACCGCTCCCTTCGCCCGACGGCGCCCGCACGGGACAACTAAGTCCGCCTGACATATTTGAGCAACATTTCGTTGCCACAGTGAATGGCATCACACAGACCTTCAAGCGAAAGGAGTGAACCGATGAAGTTAAAGAAGTTTCTGACCAAGACCTCCGTGATTGGGGTGGCGATAGGCGCCATGCTCAGCATGGGGGTGCTGGTCGCCTGCGGGGACGACACAGAGTCCCGGGGCGGCCAGGAGACCGGCGGCGCCGAAGGCTCTGGCGAGCACGGCGCCGCCGGGGAGGCCGGCGGCGAAGGCGGCGGCGGAAGCGAAGAGGCCAGCGGAACCATGTTGGCCCCCGACGAGACCTTCGACACGGTCCGGGCAGGCGCCCGGCTGATGATGCGCTACGACGCACCGAGCAACTCCTTCACGGGCACCGTGGAGAACACCACCAACAGCGTCCTCACCCGAGTGAGGATCGAGGTGCACCTCTCCAACGGCGTGGAACTCGGTCCGACCACTCCCGTGGACCTGTCCCCGGGCGAGGTGATTGCGGTCGCCCTGCCCGCCACGCCGGAACCGTTCACCGGATGGACTCCCCACGCCGAGGTCGGCAGCGGCGAAGGCGGCGGAGGCGAGGGCAGCGAGTCCGGCGGCGAAGGCGGCGCCGAAGGTCCCGAGGGCAGTCCCGAGGGCAGCGGCGCCGAACTCAACGAGGCGGCCATGTCGAGCCCTATCGTTCCCCTCTCACAGACGTGGGAAGGAAACCTCGGGGGACTGGCCATCTCTGCCCGATACGACGCCGCAACCCAGACGGTCTACTCGACGGTGGAAAACACCACCTCCCAGGTCCTCTGCTACGTGCAGGCCGAACCTCACCTGAAGTCGGGGACGACGACGGTCGGGGAACTCGGCCCGGACGTACTGGGGCATCTCAGCCCCGGACAGGTGGCCACGACAGCGGTGGCGGTTTCCAGTGAACCGTCCCTGGCGGGGGTCTCCTTCGACGGGTACGTCGTCCACATGGAGATCTTCGACTGCGCCGGCTCCGGCCCCGTGCCTCACACAGGAGGCGAGGGCGGTGAAGGCGGCGGTGGCGAAGGCGCTGGGGGCGAAGGGCACGGTCCCGGTGGCGAAGGCGGCAGCGAAGGCGGCGGCGAAGGCTCGGAGACCGGATCCTCCGGTGGTGAAGAGGGCAGCGGAAACATGCTGGCCTTGAATGAGACCTTCGACACCGTCCGGGCCGGCGCCCGGTTGATCCTGAACTACGACCCCTCGACCAATTCCTTCAAGGGCACCGTGGAGAACACGACCAACAACACCCTGACCCGGGTCAGGATCGAGGTCCATCTCTCGAACGGGACGGAACTCGGTCCGACCACCCCGGTGGACATGGCCCCGGGCCAGGTGCTGGCGGTCAACCTTCCCGCCACGGCTGAACCCTTCACCGGCTGGGTACCCCATGCCGAGGTCGGCAGCGGCGAAGGCGGCGGGGAGCACGGCAGCGAATCCGGCGGTGGTGAAGGCAGCGGCGAACACGGCTCCGGCGGAGAGCACGGCGGCAGCGGCGAAGGCGGCGGCGGCTGACGACTCCTACGGACACCGACAACGGAGGCTCCGGTTCCGACATTCGGAACCGGAGCCTTCACGCGGAGGATCAGAGATGACGTCATCGAAGACCGGTGACAGGAGCGAAGGAGTGATCCGGAAGAAATGTCAAGACCCGAACAGCGATATTCTGAAAACGGACACACCCGGTGGCCAGGTGGGAGCTCTCGTAAGGGATCTCCCTCCGGAGTGGCTCCCTGTTAGGACTGCTGATGAACGACATAGTGCTGATTGTCGAAGACAACAAGAGGATCGCCAACTGGGTGAAGGTGTACTTCGAGCGGGCCGGGTTCACCGCCGAGGTCGCCCATGACGGTCGATCCGGCCTGTCCATGGCCCGCCGCCTGCTTCCGGACCTGGTGATCCTCGACCTCAACCTTCCCCGCCTCGATGGCGTGGAGGTGTGCCGGATCCTGCGTGGCGAGTCGGACGTGCCGATCATCATGCTGACCGCCAGGGAGACCCCCGCCGAACGCATCATCGGGCTGGAGAGCGGCGCCGACGATTACATCGTCAAACCCTTCGACCCCGACGAAGTGGTGGCGCGGGCCAACGCGGTCCTCCGGCGCGTCAGGGACAGAGTCCAGCAGGTCCTGACCCGGGGAGCCATCACCCTGAACGAGACCACCCGGAGCGTAACGGTCGACGCCGAACCCGTGCCGGTGACTCAGGCGCAACTCGCCCTGCTGTCGACCTTCATGCGCCATCCCAACCAGGTACTCACCCGCTACCAGTTGATATACCTCACCTTCGGCTACGACTTCGAGGGGTACGAACGGGCTATCGACAGCCAGGTGGCCCGCCTGCGGAAGAAGATCGACCGGGGCGGCCACCAGCCCATCCGGACCGTGTACGGCGCCGGCTACAAGTTCGTGACAGAGGACCGCTGATGTCGCTCCGCTGGCGGATCATGGGGGCGATCGTCCTGGTCATCGTCCTCACCATCCTGATCGGAGTCGGCATCGGCTACTACACCACCCAGGCCCGCCTGGACGTGTTCGTGGACCGGATAGGCGAGGAAGAGGCTAACCGGCTGGCCCGGAATCTGAGCCGGGAATACACAGACGCCGGTGGTTGGCAGACGGTGGACGGGCCGCTCACCGAAGCCGGGTACATCTCCGGCGGACCCACGGTGAGAGAGGGACCCGAGACAGGTGAGCATGGGTCCTCCGAGTCGTTCCACCATAACCCGGTGCGAGTGGTGATCGTGGGCGCCGACGGCCGGGTGGTGGTGGACAACCTGTCCGAACTCTCGCCGGGAACCATGGCGCCGGAGTTGGACGGACGCAGCGTGACCCTCTTCGACTTGACTGCCAATCAACCGGTGGGCCGCCTCTACCTGGACGTGAACCAGGAGTTCCTCTCGACCGAGTCCCACGGGTTCCTCAGCACGATCTTGACCGTGAGCCTGATCGGCGGTCTGCTGACCGCAGGCGCCGGCATTCTGCTGGCCGCCTGGATGTCCAAGCGGATCACCGCGCCGGTGACAGCCTTGACGGAGGCAACCCAGGCGATCGCCCAGGGTGACACGACCCGCCTCCCCGTCACCTCATCGGACGAACTGGGGCGGATGAGCGCCGCCTTCAACCAGATGACCACCGCCCTGGAAACCCAGCGCAACCTCCGCAGGCGGCTCATCAACGACGTCTCGCATGAACTGAACACCCCGCTGAGCGTCATCCAACTGGAAGCGAAGGGACTCCGCGACGGGCTCCAGACGCCCGAGGACGCCTCGGAACACATCATCGGAGAGGTGGACCGCCTGCGCGGCCTGGTAACCGACCTGAACTGGCTTGCGGAGACCGACCACGGCGAGTTGAGGCTCACATTCCAACCGGGTTCGATCTGCGAACTGCTCACCACGGAGGTGGAGCGCTGGCAGCCACAGGCCCGGGCTCGACAGATCGAGTTGTCGCTCCGGGCATCCGGTGACCTCCCGGACATGGACCTCGACCGGGTGCGCATCAGCCAGGCACTGGGAAACCTGGTGAGCAACGCCATCGGGAGCACCGATCCCGGTGGAAGCATCGGTATCTCGGCGGACTTGGAAGACGACGACTGGTTGGCCATCTCGGTAACCGATGACGGGATCGGGGTCGACCCCGCAGACCTTCCCAACCTGTTCGACCGCTTCTACCGCACCGACCAGTCCCGCAGTCGGGAAGCGGGCGGGACCGGCCTGGGACTGGCCATCACCCGGACCATCGTTGAGGCACACGGGGGCACGGTTTGGTTGGAAAGCGCCGGACCCGGACAGGGCGCCACGGTGAGTATCCGCCTTCCCCTCCCTTCCGCCCAGGGCAGCATTGCGTCGCCGCCCCCGGACCCGAGTTGATCCCCGCGGCCGATAGGGCTACGCCTACGACGAACATAACTCCTAATCTCCCAAGCTTGTGCGGCGAAAAATGTCCGGAAGCAGCCAAGCCCGCCATGGTCTCGTTCTGAAATGACCGTCGAAGGGTTCATCGTGCTGGGAATCCTGATCGGGATCGTGGCCTTGTTCGTCTCCGAGAAGTACCCCCTGGACATTGTGGCCATGCTGGGTCTCGGAGTGCTGCTGGTTCTCGGCCTGGTAACGCCCCAGGAGGGGTTCTCGGGCTTCAGCAACCCGGCCACGCTCACGGTGGCGGCCATGTTCATCCTCAGCGCCGGTCTGCAGAGGACCGGCGCCACCACCACGGTGGGCCGGCTCATGGTGCGCTTCAGCCGCAATCACTTCACCGCGCTGGTGGTGATCATGGTGACGGTCACCGTCATGTCGGCCTTCGTCAACAACACCGCGGCGGTGGCCGTGTTCATTCCTCTGGTCACCATCCTGGCCGCCCGGCGGAAGCTATCCGCCTCGAAACTGCTGATTCCCCTTTCCTACGCCTCCCAGTTCGGCGGCGTCTGCACTCTCATCGGTACCTCAACCAACCTCCTGGTCAGCTCGATCTCCGAGGAGGCCGGCTACGGAGCGTTCACCATGTTCGAATTCAGTCGCATGGGCCTGGTGCTGTTCGTGGCAGGGGCGGCGTTCTTCCTGCTATTCGGACGATGGCTGCTGCCCGATCGCCAGACGCCGGAACTGGCCGCCGCCTACCAACTGGGCGAATACATAACCGAACTGAGGGTGCGACAGGGTTCCCCCCTGGTGGGGAAGTCTGTTCTGGAGAGCAGGCTGGGGGAGGATCACGACATCACCGTCCTGCGGGTCCTCAACACCGGAGAGGACGGATGGGCGCCGTTGAGGCGGACCCTCCAACCCGACGACGTCCTGCTGGTCCGCGGTTCGCTGACCGATCTGATCCGTCTCCGGGGAACCATGGGCCTGCGAATCAACGCCGACTTCGAACTTCGCGACGAGACCCTGCAGACCGAGGACCTGCGCCTCGTCCAGGCGCTGGTGGCGCCGGACTCGGGGCTCATCGGCCACACCCTCAAGGAGGTCGATTTCCGCAATCGCTACCGGGCCCTGGTGCTGGGCATCCGACGCCGGGGCAAGACGACCAACAAGAAGCTCAGTTCGGTCAAGCTCGGCCTGGGGGACGCCCTGCTGCTGCAGGCGCACGAAGCCGAGATACGGGAACTGCGGAGCGGCGACGACCTCATCATTCTCAACGAGGTGCCGGGCAGCCTCCTACGCCACAAGGCGCCCCTCGCCATCGGGATCCTCGTGACGGTAGTGGGACTGGCCGCCTTCGACCTCGTCCCGATCCTGGTGGCCGCCCTGCTCGGCAGCGTAGCCCTGGTGATGACCCGGGTGCTGCGGCCGGAGGACGTCTACCGGGCGATCAACTGGCAGGTGATCTTCCTGCTGGCCGGGGTGCTTCCCCTGGGCGTGGCCATGCACACCAGCGGAGCGGCGGGGTGGCTCGCCGAGCAGACCGTGGGGTTGGTGGGAGACATGGGTCCGGTGGCCGTCCTGGCTGCCTTCTACGTGCTGACCGCCATCATGACCGAAACCATGAGCAACGCCGCGGCGGCGGTGCTGCTGGCGCCGATAGCCATCTCAACCGCCGAGCAAATCGGCGCCGATCCCCGGCCCTTCCTGATGGCGATAACCTTCGCCGCCTCCACCGGGTTCTCCACCCCGGTCGGCTACCAGACCAACACCATGATCTACATCCCGGGGGGATACAGGTACACCGACTTCCTGCGGGCCGGGATGCCCCTCAACCTCATATTCTGCATCCTGTCGGTCATCTTCATCCCCCGCTTCTGGGCGTTCTGAAAAGTCGCGAAATTCTCGACCCCTATTTCGGGAACCCTCCCCCGCCACCGGGTAACATTCGCGGGCCGTGATGCCTACTCCTGGTACAAGTTCGCGCTCTTTGGGCTTCCT
>JAPPKR010000210.1 GCA_028819835.1 bacterium
AGTTGTCGGACGTGTTCGCCGACACCGGCTTCCGGGCGTTCGCCGGTGTCCTGGCTTCGGGAGGGGTGGTGCGGGGAATAAACGCCGGCCCGATTTCCATGAGCCGGGCCCGGGCCGACGCCCTGATAGAGAAGGCCCGACAGTTCGGGGCGGGAGGGCTGGTGTGGATGGTGGTGGAGGACGGGGGTCCTCCCCGCTCGCCGGTTGCGAAGTTCCTGTCCGACGCCGAACTCGACGGGGTGGTCCGGGACCTGGGGGGGAATCCCGGCGACGCCCTGTTGCTGGTGGCGGACGCCGAGCGGACCGTCTCGGACGTCCTTGGCCGTCTGCGGTCGGAGTTGGGCCAGCCTGACGATCCCGGGCGTCTGGAGTTCCTGTGGGTGGTGGACTTCCCCATGTTCGAGGAGCGGGACGGAGAGATCACCTTCCTCCATCACCCGTTCACCTCCCCGGCGGACGTTGAGATGATGAAGGACCGTCCCCTGGAAGCCGCGGCGAAAGCCTACGACCTGGTCCTGAACGGCGTGGAGCTTGGTTCGGGGAGTGTCCGGATTCACGACTCCGACGTCCAGCGGCGGGTGTTCCAGATCCTGGGGATCTCCGACGACGAGGCGGAGGAGCGCTTCGGATGGTTCATCCGTGCCCTGCGTTTCGGCACGCCCCCCCATGCCGGTTTCGCGGTGGGATTCGACCGCCTGGTGGCGGTGCTTCGCGGGGTGGCGAGCATCCGGGAGATCATTCCCTTTCCCAAGACCCAGACCGGCGCCGAACCGCTGAGTCGCACTCCCGCCTCGGTCAGCAACCGGCAGTTGAAGGAACTGGGCATCGCCGTCGATCCCCGCCGGATCAAGGCCTCCCCGCCGGCTTAGGACCGATGGCCAGCTACGGCGCCGATGACCTGTTCGCCGCTCGGCGGTCGGAGGTCTTGGCGGAGGTGGCGCCGCTGGCCGAGCGCATGCGTCCGAGGAGCCTGGACGAAGTGGTGGGATTGCCCGATCTCCTGGGCGCCGGGTCGGCCTTCCGGGTCCTGGTCGAGTCGGGCAGGCCCGTCTCGATGGTGTTGTGGGGCCCTCCGGGGAGCGGCAAGACCACCCTGGCCCGGTTGGTGGCCCTGCATTGTTCGGCGGCCTTCGAGACGCTCAGCGCCACCTCGGCGGGCGTCAAGCAGGTGAGGGAGATCCTGGCGTCCGCCCGTCGCCGCCTGGAGGGCGACGGCCGGCGCACGGTGTTGTTCCTCGATGAGATACACCGCTTTTCCAAGAGCCAGCAAGACGCTCTGTTGCCGGGGGTGGAGAGCGGGACCCTGATCCTGATCGGGGCGACCACCGAGAACCCCTTTTTCGAGATCAACAGTCCGCTGATGAGCCGGATGGTGTTGTTCCGCACTCACAAGATCCCTGACGAGGCGCTGGAGGTGCTGGTGGACAGGGCCCTGTCGGCGAGGCGACGAGGATTGGGGGAGGACGACCTGCAGATTGCCGGGGACGCCCGGGAGGCGCTGGTGACCAGATCGGGAGGTGACGCCCGGGGACTGTTGAACGCCCTTGAGGTCGCGGCGCATCTGGCCAAGGGCAGGGGATCAGGAGTTATCGAGACAGATGACGTCTCCGAAGCGCTGGGTCAGCGGATAGTCCGATACGACAAGGCGGGAGACCGCCATTACGACGTGATCTCCGCCTTCATCAAGAGCGTGCGGGGTTCTGATCCCGATGCTGCCCTGTACTGGCTGTTTCTCATGCTTGAGGGCGGCGAGGATCCCGAGTTCATTGCCCGCCGGTTGGTGATCCTCGCATCCGAGGACATCGGTATGGCTGACCGGTGGGCGCTTCCGGTGGCGACTGCGGCGGCCCAGGCCCTCTCCTACGTTGGGATGCCCGAGGCCGCCTATCACCTGGCCCACGCCACCCTGTTCCTGGCTCAGGCGCCCAAGTCGAACTCGGTCACCTCCGCCATGGCCCGGGCGCGGTCCGCGGTCCGGGAGGGGCCCAGTCCCTCCGTCCCCCTCCATCTTCGCAGCGGTGGCTATCGTGGAGCAGACGTTATCGGACACGGAGAAGGCTACGTATACCCGCACGACCACCCCGGCCGCATCGTTCCACAGGATTACTTCCCCCCGGAGGTCAATCCACAGGTGTTCTTCCGTCCTACCCAAAGCGGTTTCGAAGCCGAAATCCGGCGACGCCTGATTGAGATCGATCATGTGTTGGGACGAGCCGGACGCCAGGAGGAGCAGGCGTGACCGCTCTGGGAATTGACATCGGCGGCTCGGGAGTCAAAGGCAATCTGGTGGACGCCGCCACCGGAGCGCTCCTGTCCGAACGCCTTCGCATACCCACTCCCCGCTCGGGGTCCACCGAGGCGGTGGGCGAGGTGGTGGCGGAGATAGCCGAGCACTTCCGGCAAGAGAGCGGGCATGAAACCCTACCTGTGGGGTGCGGGTTTCCCGGGGTGATCAGATCGGGCGTCGTAAGCGCCGCCACCCACCTGGACAAGGCCTGGCTGGGCGCCGACGTGGTCGCCATTCTCTCCGAGGCGGTGGGGAGTCCGGTCACCGTTCTCAACGACGCCGATGCGGCCGGGGTGGCCGAGATCACCTTCGGGTCGGCCAAGGATCGGAGCGGCACGATCCTGATGATCACCCTCGGCACCGGGATCGGGAGCGGGATGTTCCGGGACGGCCGGCTGGTTCCCAATTTCGAACTGGGCATGCTGGAACTGGGCGGTCATCACCCCATCGAGGACCGGGTGGCCTACCGCGTATTCAAGCAGGGGGAGTTGAGTTGGAAGAAGTGGGCCAGACGGTTGAACCGCTACCTACGGCATGTCAACGCGCTCTTCGCTCCGGACCTGATAGTTCTCGGGGGAGGAGGGGTGAACAAGTGGTCCCGCTTCGGCCACCGCCTGGATGTGCCGGTGGATGTGGCCCCCGCCCATTTCGGGAACCATGCCGGCATCGTCGGCGCCGCCCTGGCCGCGGTGAACCCAGGCGCCCTGATGGGGGAGAATGGTTGAAGCCCCGACAAGGTAAGGGGTGTAGGCGAAACTGGTTGTATCCCTTGGGAAGAGTGTGAAAACATCCCACTCGGAAGCGTTGACTTTTGTCCCACCCGCAATACACAGTGGAATGAACCAAACATCGAGACGGTCCGCTTCAGGCGCCGACCGGACCGCGTCAGGCATCAACACCCGTGATCCGATCAACCCCCGTCGGGCTGGACAGCTCATTTCTGCTCTGGAGAGGTGGTGGTGGGTGAGGGAGCCCAAAGGGAACCCCGTTTTTCGCGCTTTTGTGATTTATGGGGTGGGCGGCATCGGTTGAGAGGCCATGCGTAGCGTCCCCGCCATTCACTTCCCGTCGCTACATGTCAGGGGGGGTCCGTCCCGGACTCCGGGCCGCCAGGCTCTTTGCTAAAGAAAGCGGAGAACCGGCTCACCTGGTCGGGAGGGAGCCTGACTACCAAATCTATTCCGTCGGGGCCCTCGTTCGAGGAGAGAACTTCCCCTGTCCGGTGGAGAGCCGCCAAGGCGTCTCCTCTGGCGTAGGGCACCCGCACCGAGATGGTCGAGGAGCGGGCGTTCAGCCAGCGGATGAGCGTCTCCATCAGTTTCTCGGTCCCCTCGCCGGTGAGCGCCGACACGGCGACTGCGGTCTCGGCGGCTCCTAGGAGGCGCCGGACCACTGAGGGAGACGCCGCATCGATCTTGTTCACCACGATGATGGTCGGCACCGAGTCCGCCCCGATCTCGGCCAGGACTTCCCGGACCGCCGTGATCTGGCCTTCCGGATCGGTGTCATCGGCGTTTACGAGATGGAGTATCAGGTCGGCGTCGCGGACCTCCTCCAGAGTGGACTGGAAGGCTTCCACCAAGCGGTGGGGGAGCCTCCGTACGAATCCCACGGTGTCGGCCATGAGCATCTCCCGGCCTCCTGGTAGCCGGAGGCGGCGGATGGTGGGATCCAGGGTGGTGAACAGGCGGTCTTCGGTGAGCACCCCGGCGCCGGTCAGCTGGTTCAGGAGGGTCGACTTGCCGGCGTTGGTGTAACCGACCAGGGCGATGATGGGCACTGCGGCCTGGACGCGAGATTGGCGCCGGGTTTGGTTCTGGCGCCGGAGGGCGGATAGATCCTTCTCGAGGGAGGTGATCCTCTGGCGGATGCGGCGGCGGTCGCTCTCGAGGCGGGTCTCTCCCGGCCCCCGGGTGCCGATCCCTCCCGCCTGCTGGGAAAGCTCCTCGCCCGTGCCGCGAAGACGGGGCAGCCGGTAGCGCAGCAGCGCCAGTTCCACCTGGAGCGCTCCCTCCCGGGAGGTGGCGTGCTGGGCGAAGATGTCGAGGATCACCGCCTCGCGGTCCACGACGTCACATTCGAACAATGCCTGCAGGTTGCGTTGTTGCGCGGGGGTGAGAGCATTGTCGAACACCACCACGTCGATGTCCTCTGCCTTGGTGATGTCGGCCACTGACGCTGCCTGGCCCTTGCCGATGAACAGTCCGGGATCGGGAGCCGGTCGGTTGAACACCTCCCGGTCGACCGGCTCGGACCCGGCGGTGTCGGTCAGCAGAGCCAGTTCTTCGAGGGACTGTTCCACCTCGAGAGATGAGTTGCGCCCCAGACGCACTCCCACCAGGAAGGCTCTCTGGCGGGGTACCTCGAGGTCTGCAACCGTGGCGGTGAGCCGGCGGCGTTCCCGGCCGAGATGTTGATAAGTCATTTCTCCGTCCGGAGGGTTGGAAACCTACAGATACTGACCCTCGTCGAGAGCCTCCTCGGGCTCCTCCTCGGCGATGATCTGGGATTGGCGGACCGCCACCACCGGCTTTCCGGTGGGCGGCCACAGAAAACGCCAAGCGCCGGTGGGGACCGCCCAGAAGTGCCGGCCGGTCACCACGTCGATCAGGGACAGCGCGTCGTTCTGGCCGTTGGCGCCGGTTGACACCAGGAGTCCCGAGCGGGTGGTGGATTCCTGCGGGACGTGCCCCACCCTCCAGCCATTGGACACTTTGTATTCGGTCGCTTCGTTCTGATTGGAACCCATGTTCACTTAGTTTGGCGCGTCAGCGGGAGACTTTGTCTGTTTCGGACAGCATCTCACCCGCCTATGTAGCTCATCTCCACCTTTTGCCCGATCCCCACCGTCTCGCCCGAGCGAAGCTCCGAGTACTGGTCCACTCGATCCGACCAGACCGAGCCGATCTGCCGGCGAAGTTCCTCATCGGAAGCCCCGGAGCGGACCGCCTCTCGGAGATCGGTCCCGAACACCGCGAACAAGCAGGTGTAGAGCTTTCCGTCTGCCGAGAGTCTGGCGCGGGTGCAGTCTCCGCAGAAGGGCTGGGTCACCGATGCGATCACCCCCAACTCTCCCTGACCGTCGGTGTATCGCCAGCGCTTCGCAACCTCGCCCCGGTAGTTGGGCACGAGGGGCTCGATGGGAAAGACGTCGTTGACGGTGCTGATGATCTCATGCGCCGGGGTCACGTCGTCCAGCCTCCAGCCGTTGGTGACGCCGACGTCCATGTATTCGATGAAGCGGAGGATGTGGCCGCTCCCCCGGAAGTGTTCCGCCATCTCCAGGATGGAGTGGTCGTTTACCCCCCTCCGGACCACCATGTTGACCTTGATGGGGGTGAGCCCCGCATCGGTTGCGGCGTCGATGCCGGCCAGCACGTCGGACACCTTGGCGCCCACGTCGTTCATGGTCGAGAAGACCTCATCGGAGAGAGAATCGAGGCTCACCGTCACTCGATCGAGTCCGGCGGCGGCCAACGCTCGCGCCTTTCGGGGGAGCAAGACACCGTTGGTGGTGAGGGTGAGATCGGCGATGCCCGACACCCCGGCCAGCATTCCCACCAGCTTCTCCAGACCGGCTCTCAGGAGGGGCTCGCCGCCGGTGAGCCGTACCTTCCTCGCGCCCAGGGAGGTGAAGATCCCCGCGAGGCGGGTTATCTCCTCGAAGCTGAGGAGCGCGGTGCGTTCCAGGAACTTGTAGTCGCGATTGAAGATCTCCTTGGGCATGCAGTAAGTGCACCGGAAATTGCACCGGTCGGTGACCGAGATGCGCAGGTCCGCCAGGGTCCTGCCCAGGCGGTCGAAGGGCTTCACGTTTAGGTTGCTCACTTGGCCATGACCTTAGCAAGGAACGGATCCTCCGGGTTCCCGGTATTGCCGCCGCAAAACACCCCGAATCCGCCAGACTTGAGACCCAAGCTATCGGTAAGGAGTGCCATGCGAAGCCACGACATCGACTACGAGATCCGGGGAGACGATCTGCAGTTCGTGGAGGTGTACCTGGATCCGGAGGAGACGGCGGTTGCGGAGGCCGGGACCATGATCTTCATGGACGAGGGTGTCACGTTCGAAGCCAAGATGGGGGACGGGTCCGAGCCCGAGGGAGGAGGCGGCTTCTTCCGGAAGGCGAAGAGCGCGGCCGGAAGGGTCCTGAGCGGCGAGTCCCTGTTCATGACCCATTTCACCAACTCGGGCGGCGGACGGGCGAAGGTGGCTTTCGGCGCCTCGGTGCCGGGCAAGATCGTGCCTCTCGACTTGGCCCAGATAGGGCGGCCGGTGATCTGCCAGCGTGACGCCTTCCTGTGCGCGGCCCTGGGGACCAAGGTCTCCATGCACTTCAATCGCCGCTTCGGCAGCGGCCTGTTCGGCGGCGAGGGCTTCATCCTCCAGAAACTGGAGGGCGACGGGATAGCGTTCGTGAACGCCGGCGGCATGGTCGTGGAGCGTCATCTGGCGGGAGAGACCATCCGCATCGACACCGGATGCCTCGTCGGCTTCGAAGAGGGAATGGAGTACTCCATCGAGCGGGCCGGGGGGCTCAAGACCATGGCCTTCGGCGGCGAGGGAATCTTCCTGGCCACGATAAGCGGGGTGGGGCGGGTCTGGGTTCAGTCCCTTCCCTTCTCCCGGCTGGCCGATCCCATCATCAGCGCGGCGGTCGCCGCGGCCGCAGCAGCCTCCAGCAAATAGCGTTCCTAGAGGGCGTGTTTCTTTAGGCCTTCCAGGCTGATCCACTCTATGGCGGCCCCGGTGGTTGCGGCCGCTGAAACGGGATTCATCGGATGATAGATTCGCGAGAAGGTATCGCAATGACCGTTAAGGGAATTTAGCAACATATTAATTATTTCTGTCGATATAATGGGGGATTAACCGCAAGAGAAGAATGATTGGCAATGCAGACCCTGAGATTGCGTGCGTCCCTTGATAGCAAAGCCAGCTGGTCCCTTCTGAGATGCTTGCCAGTGCTGTTGGCGACGATAGGCGTTGTTTGGCTCGCATCCCCATCCGTAGCGGCCGGGGACAGGATCGAAGAATTGTATGAGGATGACCCGTTGGGTCTGGTCGCGGCTTACAAGGTGAGAACCCACTACAGCCTGGATGAAGATCTTTGGGACGTGTGGATTTGTGAGGTTCCGGACGGCACTTTGCAGCTTTCGCCGGAGGAGACTGTGGAATTGCTGCAGGCGAAGATAGCTCCTTATTTTGGTTGGCTGTCAGGAGGTCGTTATCGCCCCTCCTTCAGGGTGGGCGGTGTGGTCGTGGTGGCTTCTTCTCTTCACGCGAAGGATTGCAACGATGCTGTTTACGAAGCTGCACGAGGTGTGGATCCGCAGGAGAGGGCGGAAGGGGCGATGATCGTAGTCAATAAGCCCCTGTATCAAAGCGATGCCAGTATTGGTTTTCTAGATAGCGTCTCCCCGGTCGAGATAGAGATTTCTCACGACACGTTCCCGAGAAACGGCCGGAGCCTGCTACTAACCGGCGCCTCGGTTGCGGCGCCAGGTAGTCTGTCTAACCTGACGAACAGGCCCACCCCGATCCTGACCACCGTCGCTCATGAGATGGGCCATGCCATTGGCTTCCCGCACTCCTTTCGTTTCTCTCCGTATGACCATCCGATGGATGTCATGGGTGGCAACGACGCGGTTTCCCTCGAGGTTGGGACCATTGCCATCAATCGCTACGCAGCCGGTTGGATAGATTCGGCCGAGGTGCAGGTCTTTGAGAAGGGAAGAGCCAGGTACAGGCTCCGTCCACCGGGTGACGGCGACACCCAGATGCTGGTCTTGCGATCGGACCAGAGTGGATTCATAACGTTGGGAGCCCGTGCCAGGAAAGGGTTTGACTCCGGAATACCCAAAGAAGGGGTGGAATCGTACTTTGTCGATTATCAGGCATGCAGCGACAGCCTTTACAAAGCTTGTAGACCGTCCCTCACTCCTGTTCAGGCGGTAGTTGCCGCCGGCCAAGCTGTTCCTCTCAACCTGGAGAATGATGTCGCCCATGTGATGGAGGTAGGCGGCGGTTACACCTGGGAAGGCATCACGGTCAGAGTGGTGGAACGGATCGGCGATGACTACATCGTGGAGGTGGACGATGGGCCTTCCCCGATGCCGATCGCAGGCGACGGCATCGACGATCGGGTCTCAAATGTGCGAAATGACCAACTGTACGAAGACGACCCCCTGGGATTGATAGCCGGGTTCAACGTGACCACTCACTATGGCTTGGGTGAGGATATTTGGGATGTGTGGATTTGCGAGACTCCGGGAGGCATCTTTGACATCTCCGTTGAGAAGACGTTGGAACTGCTGAAGGCTGAAGTAGTTCCATATTTCAAGGGGATCTCAGGGGGCCGCTACAGCCCTTCCTTTCGCGCCGGCGGGACAATCACAGCGGAGGCGTTCGACAATTGGAAGGGATGCATAGATCCGGTTTTCGAGGCTTCGAGACAAATCAGTCCCGAGGGAAGAGCGGAAGGCGTCATTGTCGTGGCCGATCGCATAACAGCAAGTTTTGGAGGCATTGGAACTGTGTCTCATTTATCAGCCGTCGAGGTGGTATTGAGGGATACGACTTTTCCGGACAACTATCGAGACGTGACATTGTCAGGTGCTTCGGTTGCGGAGGAGGGTAGTTTGCCGCCGGGAGTCTTCCTGGACGCGCTATTGCCGATTCTGTCCCAAGTCGCTCATGAGATAGGACACGCCATAGGCTTTCCGCACTCCTTTCGCTTTTCTCCGTATGACCATCCGATGGACATCATGGGGGACGACGATGCGGTACCCGGTCTGCAGGTTGGGACCATTGCGATCAATCGGTATGCGGCCGGTTGGATGGATGCGGCCCAGGTGGAGATTCACGAGAAGGGAAGATCCAGGTACAGGCTCCGTCCTCCGGGTGACGGCGGCACCCAGATGCTGGTACTCCGATCGGACCAGAGCGGATTCGTTACCTTGGGAGCCCGCGCCAGGAAAGGTATCGACTCCGGGATACCCAAGGAAGGCGTGGAATCGTATTTTGTTGAACAGCAGTCGGAGGAATGCTATGGCTCCTCTGTTTATGAAGCATGCTTTGGTACATCGAGACGTACTCAGGCAATCATTCCTCCCAGCCGGGCCATCCCGCTCGATCTGCAGGACACCGTCGCCCACGTGATGGAAGTTGGTGACGGTTACACATGGCGAGGTCTAACGGTCACCGTAGTAGAGCGGATCGGTGATGACTTCGTTGTGGAGGTGGTTGACCAATCCTCACCCAATCGGTTTATCGATGACGACTGGAATGTTCACGAGAGGAATATTGAGACCATCGCAGGCCGGGGGATCACCCTTGGGTGCAACCCGCCCGCCAACGACCGATACTGCCCATCCCGGTCCGTCTCGAGAGCGGAGATGGCCGCCCTACTGATCCGGGCTCTCGGGGAGAGCCCGACAAGCTCCGCCACTTCCGTCCGGTTCACGGACGTGCCTCGCGGTGGCTGGTATGTGGGACATGTGGAACGGCTGGCCGAGTTAGGCGTGGTGGGGAGAGACGGAGAAGGCTCTCTCTTCAGACCTCTGGAGCCGCTTACCCGCTTGGAAATGGCGGTATGGATGGCTCGCTCCTTTGACTCGATCAGCGAGGTGACTCCCACGGGAGCGTTTTCCGATGTGCCAACCGATGTGTGGTATGCGGGAGCTGTCGAGGGGTTGCTAGAGGCGGGTATAACGAGAGGCTGCTCCACTGATCCCCTCTCCTACTGTCCCCACGACCATGTCTTGCGTGACCAGATGGCCTCGTTCCTGGCCCGCGTCTTGGCCAGCGAAACAGACTGACCGGAGGCTGCTTCGGCCCAGCAGCCTCTACAGGGCGTGCTTCTTCAGGTCGTCCAGGTTGATCCACTCCAGGGCGGCCACCGAGG
>JAPPKR010000269.1 GCA_028819835.1 bacterium
ATTCTGGGGTCGCCTCACCATGGAGGTGACGGTATGCGATCCCGAGCACGATCTCGACCTCCGCCTTCCTCAAGGTAGCACCGCGCAGGTGGCCATCCTCCAGGTTGGTTGTCGGCGAGGTGGAGTTCTCCAACCGTACCCGGCGCCTCGGTCGAAGCCAACGACGCCGTTTTCGAAGTGTTTCGGGAACGCCTTTTCAGGTCGAATCTCAGACCAAGAAACTGAGGGAGACGGAACCTCCTGCAACTGCATTCGGGGATTCGGACCTGCCCACCGGATACCGAACTCCTCAAGGCCATCACATCGTGACTCGTCGTTCTTTCGGAAGCGTTTCGGGCCGGGAGGCTCGGCGTCGCAACCGGTTACCATAGGCGGGGGTTCGGGGGTCTGACCGATACCTGTGGCTGGGTCTGGGAGGCAGTCCCGAGCTCCTAGTCCGTCGATTGTGGAGGATGGGTTGATATGGCTCGAAGAGTGTTGAGGTGTGACGACAAAACGCTTGGCAAGGATCTGAGCGGCAAGGTATACATCGTTACCGGCGCCAATTCCGGAGTGGGGCTTGAGACCGCTCGCCAACTCGTGAGGCAGGGTGGGCATGTCGTTATGGCGTGTCGGCGTGTTGAAGCCGGCGAGGTAGTGGCGAGGGATTTCACCGGACTGCAGGGCAGTTGGGAAGTAATGATGCTTGACCTTGCGGAGTTACAGTCCGTTAGAGACTTCGCTGAGGCTTTTCGCCGTAACCATGACAGGCTCGATGGACTTGTTTGCAATGCCGGAGCAGTTTTCATGGGAGGGGAGGCTGGGTACACACGGGACGGATTCGAGGCGACTGTTGCCGTCAACTACCTGGGTCACTTCCTATTGACCGAGTCGCTCTTGGACGTACTCAAGGAAAGCTCACCCTCACGCATCGCCCTTGTCTCTTCCGTCGTACATGCAGGTAGTCCGAAAAGCCGTCCCAAGGTACACCTGGACGACCTGCATTACAGAGAGAGGAAATACACACCCTTCGGCGCCTACGCGGAAGCAAAGATCGCGGAGGTTCTGTATGCAAGGGAGCTTGCACAACGCGTCGAGGGCACCGGAGTCTCGGTCTTTTCCGTACATCCCGGCTGGGCGCGATCAAACTTCGGCAGGGGCGGCAATCTACTGTTCCGATCTGCAATGGCGATTATGCGACCGCTTGTGAGAGGATTCACCGACAGCAACGAGGACTCTGCGCAAACTTCTTTGCACTGCATGATCTCAGATGACGCCCCGGCTCATTCAGGGGCCTACTTCAGCCAAAGTAGCGTTCTGTACCGGGACAAGCAATGCAAGGGAGGTGGCTGGCCGATGGAATCACCCAATCCCAATGCGACTGACATGGAGACGGCAACTGAGTTGGTTGAGGTGTCAAGACAACTCGTCGGTCTGGATTAAGCGCCGATACCGCTGACGTCTCGTCGGGTAACCGGCAGCGTTGGCGGGGAACCGGGTTTGGAGATCACTTGGCGCAGACCTTCTTCAACAGTCGGGCTTCAACAGGGGCAGGACTGAACTGCCGGGGTCGCGGCGACCTATCAGCCAGCCTTGGTGGACCTCAGTGGTAGAGCCTCAGTTTCGAGTGTGGAAAGATCGCACCGTTTCGACGCGTGGTCGATGTCGAAGCCGACTACCTCACCATGGGCGTTCAAGTCCACATTCAGTCCCTCCGTGACCTCACGGGTCTCCGTTCCTGGTCCAGCCTTGAGTTCTATATAGAGGCTGTCGGTTTCGGGGTAGTAGGAGAGCTTCATCACTTCATTACTTTCGGAGGCTTCGATCGAGGAAGGCGTTGTGGGTGGTTTCGCCTCTTGCAACTTACCGGCGGGTCCCCAGCAGGGGCAGGACTTGGTCGGCGGTTAGCTGGACCATGCGGTCTACCTCGTTGCTGGGCATCGGGAAGAGCGCTACGCTGTCGGCGCCGACTTCGTAGAAACCCTCGATCTTGGCTGCCACTTCCTCCGGGGAGCCGGCGATGGTGAGGTCCTCTATCCATTGGTCGGGCATCCCCTGGCGCACTGCTTCGTAGCCGCCGCTGTTGATGAGCCCGCGGAGTTGCTCGGAGATCCCGTACACGTCGGTCAGGGCGTTGGTGCCGAGTGACTTGTAGAAGGCCAGGGCATCGCGCACCGCTCCACGGGCTTCATCGGGATCCTCCGCCACCGAATAGATGGCGAAGAGGGTTATCCGATGTGGCCCGGACCGTCCCCCCGCTCGCTGTCCCTCATCGATCCGTTCCCTAGCCCAGCGGACGTAGTCGTGACCGGCCGCCACCGACAGGACTGTTCCATCCGCGATCTCTCCCGAGAGGCGGAGCATCTTCGGGCCGGTCACTCCCATGTGGATCGGGGTGGGGACTCCCTGTTCGGGGTAGGTGAGGGTCACATCATGGAAGTCGAACACATCCCCCTGCTCGTTGAGAGTTTCTCCGGAGAGCAGGCGTCTCACTGACGTGACGCTCTCTCGCATCGCGGCCAGCGGGGAGCGGGGATGGAGGCCCATCTGGCGGATCCATCCGGGCACGCCCAGCCCGAGACCGGCGATCAGCCGTCCGGGGTAGGCGGCGGAGATGGTCGAGATCTCCATGGCGAGGAGTGCCGGGTGTCTCACCATGGCCGACACCACCCCGAGACCCACCGTGGTCCGTTCGGTGGCGGAAAGGACCAGGGAAGCGCCAGAGATGCCGCCGGTGAAGAAGAAGTCCTCGGCAAGCCATATCTCATCAAAGCCTCCCTGCTCGGCCATCCGCGCCGCCGAAGCCAGGTCGGAGGGGGCTATGGCGCTGCCCAGGACCAGGCCGATCGCCCTGTCTACAGGCATGGGTAACTGCCTTCGGGCATCAGGGACCGGACGAGGGAGCAACGGCGAAGCATTCCACCTCACGGTAATCATCCACCAGAGTCAGGACCGGGGACTCTTCTCGGCAGCGATCGAACACCAACGGGCACCGGTCC
The DNA here is from genome assembly GCA_028819835.1 of bacterium. The sequence continues at coordinate 2,979 of JAPPKR010000269.1, forward strand.
TGGAAGGAACAGCCGGTCGGCAGGTCGGTGGGACTGGGAGTCTCCCCTTCGAGGACGATCCGGGTTCTCGCACTGTCTAAGTCCATGGTCGGCGCCACCGAGAGCAATGCCTTGGTGTACGGATGGCGAGGGTCGTCGAAGAGTTCTTGGGTCCGGGCGATCTCCACGATCCTGCCCAGGTACATGACGGCCACCCGGTCGGCGATGCGGCGGACGGTGCCCAGGTCGTGGCTGATGAACAGGTAGGACACGTCCCTGATCTCCTGAATCCTGCGAAGCAGCGCGATCATGCGGCCCCGGAGCGACTGGTCCAGGCTGGAGGTGGGCTCGTCTAGCACCACCAGGTCGGGATCGGGCATCAGGGCGCGGGCGATCGCCACCCGCTGTTGCTGGCCCCCGGAGAGCTGTCTGGGGCGGCGGGTCCGGAATGCCGGGTCCAGGCCCACCAGGCCCAACATCTCCTCGATGCGGTCGGTCGTCTCCGATCTGGGGACCCCGGCCAGGAGGCGGAGAGGCTCGGCCAGCATGGCGCCGACCGACATGCGGCGGTTCAGGGACTGGGCGGGATGCTGGAACACCATCTGGATTCGCCGCCGGTTCTCCATCGACGCCGAGGATCCGTCCTGGATCGATCCGTCGAAGCGGATGTGGCCGTCGGTGGCCCGGGTGAGGCCCGCCACCATCCTGGCCAGGGTGGTCTTGCCGCAACCGGATTCGCCCACCACTCCCACTGTCTCTCCCCTCTCCACATCGAGGTCCACCCCCCGGACCGCGGGCAGGGCCCCACGTCCGCGGCCGAAGGTCTTCTGGAGCCCCCTTACCTCAAGGAGCGCCGGCACCGTTTTCCTCCATGGCGTGCAGGAAGCAGGCCGAGCGGTGGCCCGCGCCCACAGAGAACATATCCGGCACCCCGCCGCACTCCTCCCATGCGTAGCGGCACCGATGGCCGAACCGGCATCCCACCAACTCGAAGTCCACCCCGGCTTCGATGACGTGGGGATCCACCTCCTTTTGCACCGAATCGAGCAGATAGGTGGTGTAGGGGTTGCGAGGGCGCCGGAATATGTCGTCCCGGGATCCCTCTTCCATGACCTGGCCACCGAACAGGACCGTGACCGTGTCGCACATTTCGGCCACCGCCGCCAGGTCATGGGTTATGAAGAGGACGCCTGCCCCGGTCTCCGCCACCAAGTCGCGTATCAGGTCGAAGATCTGGGCCTGGATGGTCACGTCCAGGGCGGTGGTGGGCTCGTCAGCGATCAGGATGCGGGGGCGGCAGGCGAGCGCCATGGCAATCATGACTCGCTGGCACATGCCACCCGACAGTTGGTGCGGGTAGGCGCGGGCGACCCGTCCCGCTCCGGGGATACCCACCCGGCTCAGCATCTCGATGGCCTGCGATGTCGCCTCGTCCCGGCCACAGCCCTGCTGCAGGGAGAAGACCCGGGCGATCTGGCGCCCCACTCTCATGGTGGGATTCAGAGCGGCCTGGGGGTGTTGGAAGATCATTGCCATGTCGCCGGCCCGGCGGTCGACGGTCATCGTCTCGGGGTCCATGAGTTGGCGGCCGTCGATGCGGACGCTGCCCGAACGCGCCTCTATCCCGTCGGGGAGGAGACCCATCATGGTCAGAGCGGCCATGGTCTTTCCCGAACCCGACTCTCCGACCAGCCCGACGATCCGCCCCTCGGGCACGCTGAAGGAAACGTCGGCCAGAATCGACGTCGGGCTGCGCTCCAGTCCCACCGTCAGCCCGTCCACTTCCAAGAGGTTCATGCCTCCCGGCCCCCGAACTCATCGCCGATGAAATGGAACGCCATGGCCGCCAGGACGATCATTCCCCCCGGGAAGAGGGATGTCCACCAGTGTCCGGAGTCGATGTCCCGGGCGCCCTCGCTGACCATCACCCCCCATTCGGCGGTGGGAGGCTTGATCCCCACTCCCAGGAACGCCAGCCCCGACACCGTCAGGATCGCCCAGCCGGCCACCAGGGTGGCGGTGACAAGAGACGGCTGGAGCGAGTTGGGGAGGACGTGGAAGAAGGCCACCCGGCCCGAGCGGTTCCCGGCCAGTTTGGCGCCGTCCACGTATTCGAGTTCCCGCTCCGATAGCGCCTGGGCGCGGGTGAGGCGGATGAAGTACGGTACGAAGGCGGCAGTCACCGCGATCCCGACGTTGAAGGTGCTGTTCCCGAGCACCGCCACCAGGATCAGGGCGAGCACGAAGCCGGGGAAGGCCAGCACGATGTCGGTGAGGCGCATCAACGCCTCGTCGACCGCACCTCCCCAGTAGCCGGCCACCACCCCGATGGCCGATCCAATCACCATCGCGCAGATGGCGATGACCACCCCCAGGGTCAGGTCGAGACGGGCGCTGTGGACGGCCCTGGCGAAGACGTCGCGGCCGAAATTGTCTGTCCCCATGAGATGTTCAAGTGAGGGAGGAAGCAGCGCATTCGCCGGATCGGTGGCCACCGGGTCGGCCACGAAGAACGGGCCGACCGCGGCCAGCAGGACGTATACGGCCAGGATGACCATCCCCACCACCGCCAGGGGCTTTCGGGAGGCGAGCGACAGGACCTGGGCGCCGCCGTCGATCCGAGGCGGAACGAAACGCTCCGCGCCGTCGGTAGGGGGCCTAACTGACATTTGAGTTCACGCCACCACTTTCTGTCCCAGCTTGATGCGGGGGTCGATCCAGCTGTAGACGAAGTCGATGACGACGTTGAGGACGATATAGAGCAACCCGACCACGATCACGAAACCCTGCAGGGCCTCGAGGTCGTTGACCCGCAGCGCCTCGTATGCGTAGCGACCGACGCCCGGCCAGGCGAAGATCAACTCGACGATGATGTTGCCGCCCAGCATGTATCCGAAGATGATGCCGATGGCGGTGGTGACGGGGACCAGGGCGTTGCGGAAGCCGTCGCGGAACAGCACGTGGCGCCCGGGGACCCCCACGGCCCGGGCGGTGCGAACGTATTCAGAGTCCAGGGTCTCGATCATCGAGGAGCGGACGATCTTGATGATGGGCGCCGACAGCACGAACCCGACGGTCAACGCTGGAAGGGCAAGGTAGGTGAAGGCCTCCCACATCAGGCCCCACTCGGCTGCGAGGGCCGCGTCGACGGTGAAGAAGCCTGTGATGGTCTCGGGAGGCTGGGTGGTGATCCCAAGGCGGCCGACCGGCCCGGGAAACCAACCCAGCTTGAAGAAGAAGACGAAAGTCAGGATCAGCCCCAGCCAGAAGAACGCCATGGACGATCCGAGCACCGCCACCACCCTCGCCGCCCGATCGAGCCAGGTGTCCCGCTGGGCGGCGGCGGCCACCCCCACCGGGACTCCGGCCAGCACCGCCAGCAGGACCGCGTAGAAGGCAAGCTCCAGGGAGGCGGGCAGGCGGATCAGGAGTTCCTCGGTGACTTCGCCACCGGTTCTGATCGAGGTTCCCAGGTCGCCTGTGACCGCGTCGGTCACATAATTGACGAACTGCACCGGCACGGGATCGCTCAGGCCGAACTGCTCCCTTATCTGCTCAAGCTTCTCCTCGGAGGCATAGGGGCCGGCCCGGACCGCGGCGGCGTCGCCGGGCAGGACCCGCATGATGAAGAAGACCACCACGACGATGCCGGCCACGGTGACCACCGATACCAGCAGCCTTCTTCCCAGGTACGTCCACATCAGACGGGATAAACCCTACCGAGGGCAGGCGGGGACGGACTGGCCGCCCCCGCCCTGTCTCGTTTGGCTCTAACAGCCCGGGATCTTCGACATCTCGGTGAAGACCGGTATCCGGGTGTAGTCCTGCACAACACCGGTGACGCACTTGTGAGTCACGTAAGTCCGATCCGAGGACCAGAGCGGCGCCCAGACAGCCTGATCCAAGAAGATCTGCTGTGCCTGGGACGAGACGTCCTGGCGGACCGCCGGGTCGGTGGTGAAAGTGCCTTCGTTGACGAGAGCGTCATACGCCTCGTTGCAAAACCGGGCGTAGTTGACGAACTGGCCGCAGGTGGTGAGGAACCTCATCTGGTAGAAGGGATCCTCGCCCCAAGAGAACCAGTCGTGGATGAACAACGGCAACTCGTTGGCGTTGATCCGACCGGAGAAGTCACCGTCGGGCAGGATCTGCACGTCGACCGTGAGTCCGACCTGGCGGAGAGCGTCCTGGATCAGCACCGCCGCCTCCTGGTCGCCCAGGCGGGACTCGCGCACTCCGAGCACCAGGGTGAGATCACCCACACCCGATGCTTCCAGATGGGCGCGGGCCGCGTCGAGGTCCTGGCTGAAGTTGGCTCCGATCGAGGAGTCGTGGGTCTCCATGTTGGAGGTCACGACTCCCTTGGCCGGCGAGGCGAAGCCGAACATCACATTGTCGATCAGCGCCTGGTAGGGCACCGCGCTGACGATGGCCTGGCGCAGATGGAGGTTGTCCATCGGAGCGATGGTCTGGTTCATGGCCAGGTAGTGGACGCCGGTAGTCTGGCTGGCCCAGATGGTGACGTTCGGGTCGTCTTCCAGGACCGCCAACAGCTTGGGCGGGATCCCGGTCGCCACGTCGATCTCACCTGCCGCGATCAACCGCGCCTTCTCGTTGGCGTCGGGGATGGGCCTGATGATCACGCCTGCGTTGGGCAGGGCGTCGGCGTTCCAGTAGCCGGGATTGGGCTCGAGCACCACTTCGTTGTCGGGGTCGAACTTGGATACCCAGTAGGGTCCCGAGCCGCCGCCCTTGTCGTTGTAGTACGCGAAGGACCACGGGTCGTCCTCGGTGGCGTTCGCCTCGGCCTCGGCCTTGTTCATGGCTCCGAACACCTGGAAGGTGAGGAACCTGCGGAACAGGGGAGATTGCACTGTGGTCTCCACCTCGAAGGTGTAGTCGCCGGTCACCCTGATCTGGTCGGTGCTGGAGATGCCCACGAACGGGAGCAGCAGCCCTATGTATCCGGGACCCTCGATGGAGCGGTCGAACACGTACTTGTAGTCGGCCGCGGTCACCGGGGTGCCGTCCGAGAAGGTCTGGCCCTGTCGGATCGTGAAGGTGGCCAGGAAGCCGCCGTCGGCCGTCTCTGTGATCTCGAAGGACTCGGCCCCCGCGCCGTGATGGTCGACAAACGATCCCTGCAACAAGCCGTTGGGCTGTTCCTCGAGGACCTGTTTGATCAGAGGCTCGTAGACCGCGTTGGTCACCGCATAGGCGGACGTGGTGCGGAAGGTGTGCAACTCGATCAGGTTGGGGGTGTCGGCCAGGGACGCCACGATCACCGGCTTCTCGACCACCTCTTCCATCGCTGCGGTGGTGGTCGGCGCCTCCTCGGGTTCGTCTTCTTCGGCGGCGGTCGTGGCCGGCGCTTCGGGCGCCGCCGTGGTTGTGGCCTCTTGGGCCGCGGTGGTAGCAGTGGGTGCAGCCGGCTCCTCGTCGTCGCCTCCGCACCCTGCGACGACAAGAGTCAAAGCCAACAGGATTGCAATCCTCTTGGGTGTAAGCAGCCACAGTCGCGTGTTTTGCATAAAGACCTCCTTGCCTCTTCTCAACTCATACTCTCGGGCGTGAAATTGCCCTATCAACTAACCAATCAGACATAACGCATGTACCGTGGCATCGGTCGAATACCCTGTTAAGGCTACCCCCAGATCCCGTTTCGCGCGGGCTGAGCAGGGGTTTCTCTGTGCGAGAGCCAAGAAAATTTGGTTGCGGGGCGAGTGGCGTTCAAGCGGGGGGAAGGGCAGTCCTTCGTTCACCCCTTCTTACAACGCCGCGGGCGCAACCACCGGGATGTATGCGAATATGTACTCCGGAGATCAGACCGACAACTCCAGGTCGCCAACCGCCTTCATCCTGATCCGTACCGCATTGGAGGGAAGGTAGGCGAGCGGCACCTCCTCGATGTCCACCACCTCCACGGTGGCGGGGTCGGCGCCCGCCACGATCGCTCTGTCCACCGCTTCGCAGCGAGCGGACTCCAGGGCTTCCTCTCGACCTGTGTCGTCGAGTGAGTAGATCCTGTCCACCTCTCCCCCCACTTGGGCGATCGCCGCTCCGATGGCGTTGGCAACGGCGAAGTTGTCTGGTCGGACCATCTCGCTGACACCGGGGAGATCGTCCTCCAGAAGAATTGACCCCCCACCCACCACGATCGCCACCACCGGGTCGGGGCTCGTCTTCAACCGGTCGACGGCTCCCGCCACGTCCTGGCGGATCCGGTCCAGGGCCTTCCTCACCACATCTCTTCCCACCCGGTCGGCAGCGTCCCGATCCCCGATGGACGCCAGACCCGCGGCCACTGCGATGTCGGTGGCGGTGAGATCCGGTCCCCCGAAGACCAGCGCCCGCTCGTCGAGCCGGTAGCCGACGCTTTCGGGACCCACCGTCACCCGGTCTCCCTCGCATCCGATCAACGACCCACCGCCGATGCCCAGCGACAGCACGTCGGGCATCCGGAAGTTGGTCATCACCCCGCTGACATGAACCACCACCGAGGCTTCCCTGGGGAAACCTCCCACCAGGATTCCCACGTCGGTGGTCGTCCCGCCCACATCTATCACGACGCCGTTCTCGACCCCGCTCAGGAAAGCGGCGCCCCGCATCGAGTTGGTGGGCCCCGACGCGAACGTGGCGACCGGGTAGCGGCGGGCATAGTCGAGGCCCAGCAGGGTGCCGTCGTTCTGCGAGATGAACACCGGAGCGCGCACTCCGGCTCGGGCCACCACCTCTTCGAAGCCGTCGAACACCCGGTCTGCGAGGGGGCGCAGCGAGGCATTGAGGATGGTGGCGTTCTCCCTTTCGAAGAGGCCCACCCGTCCGATCTCCCTGGAGAGGGAGACCTTTACCCCGGGCAACTCCTCGGTGAGGATGGCGGCAGCCGTCGTCTCCATCTCAGGGTTGACCGGCGAGAACACCGAGGTCACGGCCACCGAGGCGACGCCGGCTTCGCCGATCTCCGAAGCGACGCGTCTGAGTTCATCGACGTCGAGGGCAGAAATCTCCCGTCCGTCGAACTCGTGGCCGCCGGGGCACACGTAGGTGTGGTCCCCCAGGGCCCGGCGCAGGCGGTCCGGCCAGTCGGTCATGGGAG
>JAPPKR010000155.1 GCA_028819835.1 bacterium
GCACTCCCACCAGAACGTCCTCGGGCAGGCGATCGGCGTAGTCCCGCGCCACGAACCGGTACACCTCTTCTCCTCCGGGCAATGCCGCGACCAGGGCGGGCAGGGCCACCCGGCGGGGGTCCTGGTGGTCGGCCAACCCGTATGGGACAATTGCGCGTGATCGGTCGGGGTCCGAGAGCATCGGGAAGGGTAGTTTCAGCTTCTCCACCATTGCCGCATGCCGGGAGGGCGAGTCGACATCAATCGCCGCGGTACGGAACCCGGCAGCCAGGATCTCCTGATGCCGGTGCGCCAGGCTGGCCAACTGGCCGTTGCAGTAGGGTCACCAGTCCCCGCGGAGGAACACCAGGAGCACCCCTGCGTCGAGGTGGCTGCCGAGTCTCCACGGTTCGCAGGCCTGGTCTTCGAGGGTGAAGTCGGGTATCGCCATCGGAGGCACTATACCGCAGGCGTGAGTCGGGAACCCCTAGCCTGAGGCGGTGATTATCTGGGCCGAGCCTTCCTCCATGACGGTGATGTCCCACCCTGCGCCCCGCTCCCCGAACCAAGCCGTATCCCCGTCGACCGTCCACTCCTCGGGCACGACGGCCGCTCCCAGCACCTCGACCGCAACCCCGGCGGGCACCTCGATGGTGAAAGAACCGCTCAGGACCATTCTGGTGGGTGTCGATGCCCCTGCTACCTTGATGGCGCCTTCCCCGGCCACCGCCAGGCCCGCCAGGCGAATGTTGCGAAGATCCAGGGAGATCTCGGGGGCTGCCAACGTCAGGTTCCAGGTCGGATCGGGATGCAGGCCCACACTCCATCCGGAGGACCGTAACCAGGCGTTGTCCTGCACCGGCAGGTCGAGGTCGAAGGGAAGGGGGTCTCTGACATCAATGATGGTTATCTCTCCCCCCTGGTCTCCGGTACTCTCAACCGCCAGAGGGATTCCGGCGCCCCCTCCCCGTCGGGTCATCTCCACCTGGTAAGCGGAGGGACCGCTCCCCGTCAAAACCGTCAAACGTCCTTCTCTCATCTGCACTGCAAGTGTCGAGAAACCCACTTGATCCACCGGCGGGCCCTTCAGGTCGGCGCTGCGGGACGGGAGAGACCCGACATCTGTGAAGTGGAGGGAGACAGAGAACACCAGCCAGGTGAAAATCACCAGCGGGGTAACCGGGGCGTGAGCAAGTCGGGTGGTCGGCCAGATCCTCCGCGTCACCCATCCCAGGGCGAGGAGAGCGGCCCCGATCGGCCACAGGGCGCCAACGTCCAGCAGGATCGCCGGCGACAGGAGCCGGATCGCCACCCCAACCGCGAGGATGGCCAGGACCGCGCCGATGAGCCCCCAAGCTCCTCTCTTTTGTACCAGGAGGTGCTCCGTCTGGGTCACTCCTCGAAAGAGCGTCCCAAGACCACCACGATGTCGATCCCTTCCTGCTCCAGCGGGATCGCCTCTACCAGCGCGTCGGGAACCAGTTCCTCCCTGAGGAGCGCAGCCTCCCTGGAGAGGTCGTCCCGGTACCACACCCGTGACACGTCCAGGCGTTGAGCATGATTGTCCGGTGAGGTTACGCCATACCCGGCCTCCTCCAAGCGGCCGGACAACCTGCCGGCCACCCCCTGGACGCCGTTGGCGTTGAGAACCCGTACCACCAACTGGGCCGGGTCGAGAGGCGGAGGGACGGTGGTTGTGGTGGTGGAGGTGGTGGTGACCGCCGCAGTGGTGGAGGTGGTGGTGTCGGCTTCCGTGGCCTCGGTCGTAGCGGGACGGCTGGTGGTAGTGGCGCCCACCTCGGGCTCGGTCCCCGGGGTCACAGCTTCCGTGGTGGCGGTGGTCTCGGGGACCGAGGTTGTCGGAACAGCTTCCGTGAACAGGTCATCCTCGGAGAAGAGCCACCATATGAAAATGACCATCGCAACCAGCAACAGGGCGAGGACGGTCCTCAGGATTATGTCGCGCCAGAAGGGTGACCATCCTCCCGCGGCGTGGCGGCCCCTCATCGGCGACCTGCCGACACAGGTCCGACGATCAACAGTTCCGGCACCTCTCCGAGTTTGGTGTACGGGGCCACAAGATTCGACATCCCAACAGTAGGTTATCGCAGTTTGTGGCTAAGTTGGCACATTTAGGAAGGGACCTGTGGGAGCTGGCGGTGGGACTCGAACCCACGACCTGCTGATTACAAATCAGCTGCTCTGGCCGTCTGAGCTACGCCAGCTGGTTGAGATCGGGATCGTACCATTTAGAGGCCAGACCCGGCTCATGGTTTCGGAAGGTAGCCGCGGACGCGGGCCAGTTCGAAGAGCGCCAACCCGGCCGCGACCGAGGCGTTCAGGCTCTCGGCATCTCCCACCATGGGGATGGAGGCCAGCAGGTCCACCCGTTGCGCCACCAGCCTCGACAGGCCCCGGTGCTCGGCCCCGACCACCAGGGCGGCGGGCTCTCCCAGCAACTCCAATCCGAGAAGAGACGTCGGAGCGTCGGCCGCCAGGCCGACTGTCCAGACACCCATGCGGGAGAGTTGGCTGAGCGTCTCCGCTATGGAGGAGACCATGCAGACGCGCGTCCGTTCCAAGGCCCCCGCGGCCGCCTTGAAGGCTGTGGGAGTGAGAGGCGATCCCCTCCGCCGGGGAATAACCAGCCGGGGGGTTCCCGCCGCCACCGCACTGCGGGCGATCGCCCCCAGGTTGCGGGGATCGGAGATGCGATCGACCACCACCAGGGCGGCGGGCGCCGCCTCGTCGGCCAGTTGGGTGAGCGTCACTGCCCGAAGCGGACGGCATTCGGCCAGCACCCCCTGCGGGGAAGAGGTAACAGCCATGCCCGCCAGGCTGCTCACCATCTCTATCTCCACTCCCCCGCCCCGGGCCGAGTCCACCAGTTCGGCCACGCGGGGGCCGGAGGCGGAGCGGCTTTCGACTCGAAGCTTCCGCACCCGGCCCGCTTCGAGGGCAGCCTCGACCGCCGGGACTCCCTCGACCCTAGCGCCGTAGCCAGCGAGTGCCATCTCGGGAATCCTCCAACACGATCCCCAGGGCGGCCAAGTCGTCCCTGATTCGATCGGCCGACGCGTAATCGCCTTCCGAACGCGCCGCAGAGCGTTTTGCAAGCAGGCTCCCCACAATTTCGGCGGTGTCTCCCGCCGCGTCGGCGCCTTCCCGGGAGGCGATCTGTTCCACCGAAGCCCGGAGTTCGTCGAGTTCTCGAGTCTGGGAGTGGAGGGAGAAGCCGGAGAGGTCGTCCAGTCCCAGGACCCGGGCCATCTCCCAGGCAGCCGCGGCATGGGCTCCGGCGGAACCGGTGAGCTCCAACTCGCGGTTGGCCTCCCGTACCGCGCCGAACAGCCAGCCGAGCGCCCGGGGAGTGGCGAAGTCGTCGTCCATGGCTTCCTCGAAGCCGGCGATGGTCTCCGGGTGGGGCGGCTTCTTCACATCGGCGGTCTTCTCCAGGAGACGGTGAAGACGAGCCAGGGCGGTCTGAGCGTCCTCCAGGAGTTCGTTGGAAAACTCCTGCGGCGAGCGGTAATGCGCCTGTAGGTAGAACAGTCGGACCGCCAAGCCACCGAATCGCTGGTTCGCCTCGTTCAGGTCGACCAGATGACCGGTGGACTTTGACATCTTCTCCCCGCTCAGGTTGAGCATGCCGTTGTGCATCCAGATCCGGGCGAACGGCGCTCCGTTTGCCCCTTCGGACTGGGCTATCTCGTTTTCGTGGTGCGGAAAGATCAAGTCGTTTCCCCCGCCGTGGATGTCAAAGGTCTCCCCCAGGTACCGCGCAGCCATGGCGGAGCACTCGATGTGCCATCCGGGGCGGCCCGGGCCCCAGGGCGAATCCCACCAAGGCTCACCGTGTTTGGCCTCCTTCCAGAGAGCGAAGTCCAGGGGATCGTCCTTCTGCTCGGAAACCTCCACCCGGGCTCCTGCCATGAGGTCATCGAGGCCCTGACCGGAGAGTTTCCCGTATCCGGAGAGGGACCGCACCACGAAGTAGACGTCTCCCCCGCGGGCGTAGGCGAGACCCTTCCGGATGAGCCGGTTGATCAAAGCGATCATGTCGGGGATGTGTTCGGTCGCCTTTGGCTCTATGTCGGGAGCCTCCACTCCCAGGTCCCGGTATCCGCGGTCGAACTCCCCCGTGATCCGGACCGCATGTTCTCCCGGTGGGACCCCCTCCTGCCGGGCGATGGCGATTATCTTGTCGTCCACGTCGGTGATGTTCCGCACGAACCGGACATCCCAGCCCTTCCATGACAGATAGCGACGCACCACGTCGAAGACCACGGCGGAACGCCCGTGCCCCACATGGGGGGGAGATTGGACCGTAGGGCCGCAGACATACATCCCGATTCTCGGGGGGTCAACCGGCTCCAGTGGCGTTGTCACCCTGTCAAGGGTGTTGTAGATCATCACACCACCGCCGATTTTAGAGGAAAGCTCCTTCGACGCGGACGTGGAGGTCGGCGCGGTCCTTACCTGACCACCGTCACCGCGGCCACCGCCGCAATTCCCCGGTCGCGACCCACCCATCCCAATCCATCGGTGGTGGTGGCCTTGACCGAGACCTGCCCGACACTCAAACCCAGGGCGCCCGCCAGTGCTGCCCGGACGTCCTGGCGATAGGGAGCGACCCGTACCGATTCGGAGACAGCGGTCACGTCGCAGAACGACGGCTGCCACTTCATGCTCGCCGCCATCTCCACCACCCGGCGAAGCAAGCCCATGCTGTCGGCGTTTTCCCACCGTGGATCCGATGACGGGAAGAACGTGCCCAGGTCTCCCAGAGCCGAAGCGCCCAACAGTGCGTCGGCCACGGCATGGGCCACCACATCTCCATCCGAGGTGGCTATCACCCCCCTCTCACGGTCAACCTCCACTCCGGCCAGCAGAATGGGGGGCTCTCCACCCAACCGGTGGACATCCAATCCCCATCCCACTCGCCAATCCTGGCGCGATCCGGTCACTTCTTACGAGCGATGGGCTCGAAAGTAGGCAACGCACGGTTGATTTTGTTCTCGGCCGCCGTAGCGTCCAGGCCCAGAGAGAAGCGGACCTCGGTGATCAATGCGTCTCGCGCGCGATTGAGCATCTTCTTGAGAGCAGGAGAGATGCCCTTGGTCTGGTTGGAGTAGTTGAGGTCCCTGACAACCTCCGCCACTTGAAAGATGTCCCCCGAGTACATCTTCTCCTGAAGCACTTTGTACCACCGGCTCCAGTTGGCCCCCGACTCCTGTGGATCCTCCTTGAGCTTCTGCACGACCCGGGCGGCCTCCGTTTTGTTGATCAGGGGCCGGATCGTGTAGAGAGTCTTGTTGGTCGGGACACTGATCACCATCTCCTCGGTGGGGAAGTTCAAAATGAAGTATTCCTGTGTCTCGCCGAAGTCGCTCTTGGTCTGGATGTCGGAGATGTGCGCCACGCCGTGCTGGATGTGGACCACGTAATCGCCCTTCTTGTACTTCGGCGCCTGCTCCGGTGTTGACGAAGCGCCGGCGCCACTCCGGGCATGTCTCGGCGGAGACTTGACCTTCCTCCTGCGAGCCGGTGCGGGAACGGGAGGAGCGGCAGCGATTCCCGCCGTTTCGCTCTTGGTCCTGGCTCCCCGCTTACCGCTCTCGGCAGGCTTTTTCGCAGATGTCGGAACTCCCCGGGTCATGGAAGACGATTATACGATTTCGGGCGGTCTGTGAGCACGCGTTGTCCTATAGGGTGAACCGCGGCCAGCAGCCGATCGAAGTAATGCCTCAACCGGGTGGCTGTCTTGGGGCCTACTCCCCTCACCTCCATCAAGCGTTCCAGAGGCGCATGCAGCAGAGCCGGGGCGTCGGGGAACTCCTCCAGGAGGATTCCCCTGATCCGCTTGGTGACGACGCCGGTCCTGTACAGAAGCCGGTGCCCCCGCGGGACAAGCTCTCCTTCCAGGTCGGACAGTCCGATCTCTGTCTCCACCAGCCAGGTGTGGGCGAGTTGGTGTCCCAGCACGCCGGCCAGCGCCCCTCGAGCTTCATCCCCTTCGTCATCCAGGTAGTCCCTCAAGGTCAGTTGCAGCAGTCTCTCCACTTCGAATACTCGATCCGCCACCACAGCGGCGGTGGTATCCGGGTCCTGGGCGGAGTCGACCACCATGGCCTCGATGCCGGATGCAGCCCTGACCACCAACTCACCCAGCCTCAGCATGTGCGCCACGTCCCTTCGGGTCACCAGTCCCAGCAACTCCATCCGAAGCAGGTGTTCCTCGGCTTCATCGAACCGCTTACGCATCACCACGAGAATCTGAAGATGGTGAAGGATCCGCCGGCCGATTGTCCACCGGGGGGTGAGATCCGCCTGCTCGGAATTGAAATAGAGGGTTACCACCGCCCGGTCCTTGCTCACGGTGACAACCGGCAGGCCGGTCACATAGGCGGTCCGCTGGGCGGTGCGATGCCGGGAACCGGATTCGGTGGTGGGGAGATCCATCGGAGGGGAGAGATGGGCGTTGGCGGTGAGGATGCTTTTCCACGAGTTGTCGAGGATTATCGCTCCGTCCATCTTCGCCACTTCCGACAGACGGGCGGCGTCAAAGCCGTCAGACGCTATTTGCAGTCCGTCCACGCTGATGTCTTGCAGGTCGAGGTTCGAGCCGAGCACGATCAGGGCTCCCTCCCTGGCCTGGAGTATTCTTTCCAACCCGTCCCGGATAGGACGATGCGAGAAAAGTCTCTCCACCACCTCTTGGGTTGTTCGGTCGCCCACCACAACTTTGAGGCTAGCAAAAAGGCTGCCGCGCTCCGCCATGTATCATCACTGCTGACAGTGCATACCGAAGAGACCGGCCGGGGTACCCTGGCTCCACAAATGAAATCAACCGTCCCCCTCGGGGATTGTGCCAAAATAGGCTGGCTATGAGACAGATCTGTGGTCGATGCGGCGCTGATGTCGGAGACGCGGACTTTTGCTCCTCGTGCGGCGCTCTCCTTGAAAGGCCGATCCCCTCAACAACGATTGAAGACCCCGCCCCGGACGACTCCTCGGTCACTTACCCACCCACCCACAACATGGTGTCCTGCTCCTTGTGCGGCCACCTCAACCCTCCTTCCCGACAGAGTTGCGAGCAGTGCCACATAAGACTCAACCAAGCGGACATGCCCCTTGCTCCCCGTCCCACCATCGGGACGAATGCCCGGGTGAGAGCGGTCATCGCCACGGGGACGACGATTTTCGCGGTAGCGGTGTTCGCCCTGCTCTTCAACCTCTTCACCGGCGGTTCCGAAGAGGACGGAGAGGCTACCGAAGATACCGTGGCGGTTGAGGAGACCACCACCACCACTGCTCCCCCACCGATCCCCACCACCCAGGGGGTGTTGAGCGTGGTGTGCTCCCCGGAGGGACTGGGGGCCATCTACTCCTGTGACAACCTGATAAACGGAAAGACCGGCGAGTGGCAGATAAGGTGGACAGACATCACCCCGGGCACGCAGGTCACCATCAGCCTGGTCTTCGAGCAGCCCATCACCATCCGCCGCCTGGAGTGGGTCAACGTCAGTGACGAGGACCGCTTCTACCAGAACTTCAGGGTGAGGACCATGGAGGCGGGAAGCGACAGCGGCGTGGCCATTCCCCTGAACCTGGTGGACCGCCTCGGATCCCAGATCATCGACTTGGCGGTCATGCGGACCAACCAACTCACCCTGACCATAACCACGGTGTATGACGCGGAAGTCCGCAACGGCACGGTCTACAAGGAGTTGGCGGTGGAAGGCATCAACGTGATCGGCTATCCGGCGGCGCCCCTCAGTTCGGAAACGACCACCACGGCCGTCTCCTAGACGAACTCCAGGCCGAGAGGCAGCGTCGGCACCCCCCTGAACACCAGGCTGGGGACGCGCTGTCCGGCGCCATCCTCCACCTCGAACGAGCGCACCCGCTCCAGCAGGACGTCGAAGGCGACTCTCAACTCTTCCCGGGCGAGGGCCACCCCCACGCAGTAGTGCACGCCGCCGCCGAACGAGACATGGGGGTTGGGGGTCCGCCCCAAGTCGAGGCGGTCGGGATGGGAGAACACATCCTCGTCGTGATTGGCCGAGCCGAGCAGCAGTCCCACCTTCGATCCTCCCTCCAACGGCAACCCGCCCCATTCGAGGTCCTC
The DNA here is from genome assembly GCA_028819835.1 of bacterium. Next base: position 8,111 of record JAPPKR010000155.1, read on the forward strand.
GGTCACCCACCGCTCGAACATCTGGAGCGGTGTGTCGTATCGGAGCAACTCCTCCACCGCCGTCCCGCTCATCCCGGGATCGGATCGCCATCGCCGCCATTGGTCGGGATGGGCCGCCAGCGCCATGAGCCCGTTGCCGATCGCCTGAACGGTCGCCTCGTGTCCGGCGTTCAGGACCAGGATTGCGGTGGAGATCAATTCCTCCTCACTGAGGACGTCCCCCTCGTGCTCGGAGCGGATCAGATGTGAGAGAAGGTTGTCCGCATCCCGACCCCGATGCTCGGCGATCAACTCCTTCATGTAAGTGCAGAAGCTGATGACGGCCTGCTCGGCCTCCTCCCCCTCGGCAGGTGTGCAGCCCTGGTCGAAGAGTCTCACGATCAAATGCGACCACTCCACCAGGCGGGGTTGATCAACCGGAGGCACTCCCATCAGTTCTCCGATCATCACCAGCGGTATGGGGGTGGCATACTCCGAGATGGCTTCCATCCGTCCCTCCCCGGCTACCGCGTCCAGCCGCCGGTGCGCCTCGACTTCCATCCTCTTGCGATAACTCTGTGAGGCCCGACGACTGAAGGCCCACTGGACAAGCCGGCGGATACGGGTGTGTTTTGGCGGCTCGAGATCGATAAAGGAGTCCCTGATCATCCGGGTCCACACCGGGTATCGGGGTGGATAGATCCGCTGGTAAACCTGGGGATCGACCCGGGCGGCGGCTGCCGGCGCGTGGCGGATGTCCCGTCCGAAGCGGCGATCCCGGAGAATCTGGTAGACGTCGGCGTGTCGGCTGAAGAATGTGAGGTTCCAGTGTTGGTCGTAGAAGACCGGATGTCGTTGCCTCAGCCGGGCATAGACGGGATAGGGATTGGAGATGAAGTCGGGATGGTAGGGATCGAATCCCGCTGTCAAAGTTGCTGGCCCCGCCGGTAGGGGCGTCCGTCGGCGGCCGGCATCCGCAGGTGCTGGGAGGCCAGGGACATCACTACCAGGGTGGTGACATACGGAGCGATGAACACGAATTCCCGGGGAATGGAGTCGGTGGCCAGGAACACAGCCAGTGCCGCTACCCCGGTTCCCACCAGCCACACGGCGGGCGCCCAGCGGCGTCGGTATCCCATCCAAACACCGAAGGCGACCCCGGCCAGGGCGATCATCAGCAGCAGGGCATGGACGGCCGGCTCGTCCCGTAACTCAAGGGCGAAGGTGAATCCGAACAGACCGCCGGCCGCGGCGGCGCCTCCGGGGCGCCAGTTGCCCATGATCATCGAGGCCAGCCCGATGAACCCTCTTCCGCCGGTCTGGCCCTCCCGGTAGATCCGGGCGAACTCGGTCACCAGGATGGCGCCGCCCAGTCCGGCCATGCCGCCTGACAGCATCACGCCCAGATACTTCATCCGGTAGACGTTCACTCCCAGGGACTCGGCCGCCACCGGGTGCTCGCCCACCGATCGCATCCGCAGCCCTAGCGGGGTCCTCCACAGGAACCACCAGGTTGCTGGAACCAGAGCCACCGCCACTATCACTGCCCAGGAGACATCAACGGTCATCCCTTTTGCCAGCCCGGCTAGATCGGAGATGAAGAACCACCGCTGGGACTCCAGCGTCCCCAACAGGTCGGGACTCTCCCATCCGAGGATCTCCCCTCCCGACAGCACCGGCAGTGAGGCCTTGCCGATCACGTCCGAGATGGGCGGCGATTGGGTTGCTCCTCCGCCGGTCTCAGCGCCGTAGGTGACCACCGACAGGAATCTCATCCCCCCGAACGCCAGGATGTTGA
>JAPPKR010000054.1 GCA_028819835.1 bacterium
CTATCTACTAGGTTTGACCACCCCTACTCTCGCCACTTTGGTATATAATTCCCTTTAGATAAGATGAGACGAACCATTGGACTAGAAAACAATATATGAGGAGAAACAACAGTGGGCAGTAGAAGTACCGGGGAGGGCGCTGAGAATGTCTACGCCGCAGCGGAACTCTGGGTAGAAAGGGCATTGAGCACCGATGACTCCCTTTTCACACCGGGCGACCACATCTGGAACAAAGAAACATTGGAAACCCTCAGGAGACATTTCATCAATATGCCTGCCGTCCCCGGAGCCAGATTCGATCAAAACCTGAAGAGGCAACTCAAGGGTAGCCCACCAGAGGTCTATCAACTAATGGCAGAGGTGCTCTATCTCCACCTCTTGTTCATCTGGGAGGGCAAGATGAAGGGTGCCACGAAAAAGAAGCGGATCGATCAAATACTAAGGTGGTCAGGCCGACCCGTGACCATTCCTGGCAATTTGGTCGACGGGCTGACCCCTGGCATAGGCAACCCCGGGGTGGCCTTCCTCGCCCACCGCCATGTCCAGATCGGATACCTCATCGACTTCGCAAATCGTTGGAAGGAAACACCTCCCGACGAGCGCGATCAGTCGCTGATAGACCCGTGGACCTTCAAGCGGTCACTGCACTTCGAGCCTACCACACCGTGGCTCACACACGCCGAAGCCATCTATAGCCTGCAGCGGGAAGCCCTGCTCCATCTCGTCTACCCCAAAACCTTCGAAAAGGTCATCAGCACGACGCACAAGAGTCAAATCGTGGATGCGTTTGCACACATGGTGATTGAACCGACAGAGGACATTGACCGAAGAATCCAACAGGTTCGGGTCCGTCTCGAAGCCGAATATGGTAAAGGCCTTGACTTCTACGACGACCCGATCAACTCGATGTGGGATCCAGTCGAAAACCAAAAGGCCTGGGATCGGTTCGTGAACCGCGCCCGTGCCTTTGTTGAGGCAGGAGTTGTCGATAGCGAGGAAAACGACTACAAGGTCGCCAGCAGCAAGAAGCTTGCCGAGACCCGCCGGGCGGTCCTTGCTAACACTGACGACTGGGTTGAGGTGCTGGCCAAGAGTTTGCCCGACAATCCTCTTGGATGGCGATCAAAGCTGAACCTTCTCAACTGGGTTGAACGTTCCAAGGCGGACGCTTTGAAGGCGCTCCAAGCAATCTGGACACAGGAACCCTCCTCGGTTGGCAAACGGATCAGGAACTTTAGTGAACTATTCCCCACTTCGGAGGTCAGCGGCACCGGAACAAGGATGCGATACATGTCCGTACTCCTAATGGGGGTAGATGTCCACAAGTACCCGCCATTCCAGACCACCACATTCCAAGAAGCCTACGATAACGTTGGATTTCAGCGCCCGGACCAGGGCGCGGACGAAGCTGCGTTGTACGAGCATTCCCTTGGTTTCCTTGACTGCTTTATCGAGGAAGCCTTTGAGCGTGGGTTGGAATTGCGACACCGGCTCGATGCCCAGTCGCTGGTTTGGATGATCCTTAACATGGACCCGCCCATCCAAAATGGCCAGCCCATCGATCCGCCAGCTGGCACCATCACACCCGAACCGCCCCGCCTTGAAGATGTGGCGGCGGAATTACTTCTGCCTGTTGCCTTCTTGGAGGAGATTGAGACATTGCTCAAAGAGAAGAGACAGGTCGTCTTCCAGGGTCCGCCCGGGACCGGCAAGACCTATGTTGCGCAAAAGCTTGCCGAACATCTCGCTGGATCGAAAGATCGGGTCACCCTCGTACAGTTTCACCCCTCCTACGCATACGAGGACTTCGTTCAGGGCTACCGTCCCTCACTGTCGAAGGAACAACCAGGATTCGAACTGAAGGACGGCCCGCTTTTGCAGGCTGCCCGGCGTGCAAAAGAAGACTCCGACGGCGATCACTATTTGGTTATAGACGAGATCAACCGCGGCAACCTCGCCAAGGTGTTCGGAGAGTTGTACTTCCTGCTCGAATACCGGAACAAGAGTATGCACCTGCAGTATCAGGCCGACAGGGAGTTCTCGCTGCCCAAGAACCTCTACATCATCGGGACTATGAACACCGCCGACCGGTCGATCGCGTTGGTGGATCTGGCGCTGCGGAGGCGATTCTATTTCGTGGAGTTCCATCCTGACGATGAGCCCATCAAGAGCCTCCTCCGTAAGTGGATGCAGGCGAATGCGCCAGACATGGACTGGGTTGCTGACGTTATCAAACTGGCCAATAGAAAACTCGAGGACGATCGACATGTTGCCATCGGTCCCAGTTACTTCATGGGAACGGATGAAGAAGGAAATGCCGTAGTCACCGATGAGACCTCGGTGCACCGCATCTGGAAGCACAGTGTCCTCCCCTATATCGAGGAGCATCTGTTTGGGAGCGGCGACGACATGGGCGAATGGAAACTTGACAACCTGAGGAAACAGGCAGAGGCCCAGGCGCAAGGAAGAGGGAGCCAAGAAGAGAACACCAACCAAGCCTGATGCGTCGAATCCACCTACAAGAACACAAACGCAGCCCAGATCCCATTCGCCTCTCTGCCAACGAACGCCAACTCCTCCGAGATGCCTCGCTCTCGGTCTACGTTGACCCTGCCGAAAGGGACGGTGAGTATTACCTGACACCGGGTTCGACCGTTGGCGCCGTCGAAGTGGGCGACCTGTCGGTACTCATCGAGCCCAAAGTCGGAATTCCTCAACTGCTTTCTCTGGCCTGCTATGCCATGGGGAAGGTTAAACATCAAGATCTGCGGATGTTCGACTTTAAAGCAGACGAAGCTCTACCCGACATGCTGGCATGTGCCCTGGCAGCCGCGGCTCGTCGGGCCTTTCGGAGGGGTCTCCTCCACGGATATCGCACCGAGGAGGAGTCGCTCTACGGAATACGGGGGCGCATCCGCTTCGAGGATCAACTCCGCCGTCGTTTCGCGATCGCCATGCCAGCCGAGGTGCGTTACGACGAATTCACCAATGACATCCTCGCCAATCAATTGGTGAAGGCAGCAGTGGTACGGCTTGGAGAGATGCAACTTCGCTCGCAGGAGGCACGCCGCGGTCTGGGATGGGTTGGAGGGATGATGGCAGACGTGTCGTGGGTCGAGTTTCCGCCCCGCAAGGTACCCGAGGTCATCTTTGATCGGCTGAATGAGCACTACAGGCTGGTGGTCGAGTTAGCGCGGCTCATCCTGCGGCACAGTGCCTTCCAAGCCGAGCGCGGCAAGGTGCGGGCCTCCGGGTTCCTAGTGGATATGAACAGCCTCTTCCAGGAGTTCCTGACCCAGGCGCTACGGGATACATTGGGCGTCTCCCGCCGTGTGCTGCGCTCGGAGAGTCAAATCCCCTTCGATAAGGACAAGAAACTGCGACTCCAGCCCGACTTCTCATGGTGGGACGGCAGTGTTTGCACGTTCGTCGGCGACGCGAAGTACAAAAATGTCGAAGGTAAGAAAAACGTTCCTGCTGGGGATCTCTACCAATTGCTCGCTTACGCGACTGCGCTTGACTTGCCGGGAGGCCTGCTCATCTACGCCAAAGGAGAGGCTGAGGAGAACGAGTATGCCGTCCGGCATGCTGGCAAGCGGCTAAAAGTGGCGTCGCTCGACCTGTCCTGCCCATTTGAGGAGATCCTCGTTCAGGTCAAGGGTCTGGCTGACCAGATAACCGACTTACGTAATGAGGCAAGGCTGCCACGCGCCGCCGCCTGACTAGAAGGTTTCAACAAGGTCGAGTATGAGGCGAAGTAGCGAAGCGCTGGGTCACCCGGCGCGTTCACCGATTGCCCAGGTGAAGCGGTGCGCCCTCGGGCTGGATGCAACGGAACCCCTGATCCTGGCGCGTCTCCGTCCACGCAACATCGGACTGTGAGCAGGCATCCACCGCGTGGGGGCATCGGGAGGCGAACCGGCATCCTTTGAATCCGGGCGTCACCCGGGGCGGCGTCCCCTCGATTCCCACCAACGTAGCCCTCTTCGCCCACATAGGCACCGATCGGAGCAACCCGAGCGTATAGGGATGGCTGGGAGAGGCTATCACTGACGCCGTGGGGCCTTCCTCCACGATTTCCCCACCGTACATCACCGCCATCCGGGTGCAAACTTCTGCGGCCAGCAGCAGATCGTGGGTGACATAGATCAGCGAATGTCCCATGTCGGTGGCCAGTTCCCTTACCAACTCCATCACCTCCGCCTGGGTGGTGACGTCAAGCGCCGAGGTTGACTCGTCGGCGATCACGATCTCGGGTTCGGAGACGATGGCAATGGCGATGGCGGCTCGCTGGCGCATCCCACCCGACAGTTGGTGGGGGTAGGACCTCAGCACCCGCTTGGGATCGTGGAATCCCATCCGGGAGATGACCTCTTCAATTCTCCGTTGATGAGCGGCGGCCCCTTGGTCCGACCGGTTGACTCGCAGCACCTGTCTCATCTGTGTCTTGATCTTCAGCAGTGGATTGAGCGAACTGGAGGCGTTCTGGAACACCATCCCCACATGCCGTCCCCGGAGACGATCCAGATGGTTCTTTCCGTCCCCGAGCACCTGCTCACCTTGAAAGGAGATTGACCCCTCGGCAAGGCGGACGTTGCGTTCGGTGAGCCCCAGCAAGCTTCGAACGGCGGTGGTCTTACCGCTTCCCGATTCCCCTATCAGCCCGATCACGTCCCCGGGATATATGTCCAGATCGAACCTGTCCACGGCCACGATGGTCCCGACCGAACTGGTGGCCTCCACCCTAAGGGATCGAACGCTCAGCAGAGGATCCATGGCACTACAGATAGGTCCGCTTGCGCGGGTCGTATCGGGCGCGCAACGCATCCCCCAGCAGGTTGATGGACATGACAACGAAAGTGATGGCGATTCCAGGGAAAGTAACCACCCACCAAGCGTCCTGGATGAACTCTCGGCCGCCGGCCAGCATCCCGCCCCAACTTATGTCGGGGGGAACTACCCCCAGTCCCAGGAAACTGAGGGCGCTCTCGGCCAGGATCATGGTTCCGACCTCCAGGGTGGCCAGCACCAAGACAGTGCCACCGATGTTGGGGAAGATGTGGTGGATAATGATCCTTATGGGCGAGGCGCCCGCCGCCCGCAACCCCAGGATGAAGGGCCGCTCCCGAAGAGACAGAGCCTCTGCCCGGATCACCCTGGCATACTGTGCCCAACTGATAATGGCCAGCACCGCCACCAGCACCACCAGGGAACGTCCCCGGCTGACGATGATGGCAATGGCCAGAAGGATGAAGGGAAGGGCCAGTTGAGCGTCCACCACCCGGGAGATGATGGTGTCGATCCAGCCTCGGCGGTATCCGGCGATCATTCCCAGAAGCGTTCCGAACACGGAGCCCACCAGCACCGCGGCAATGGCGATCACGAACGTCAGGCGGCCCCCGTAGATGACGCGGGCCAGCAGATCCCGACCCAACTGGTCGGTGCCCAGCGGGTGTTCCCATGTTCCTCCCTCCAAGAAGATGGGCGGTAGCAGCCGTGCCCGCAGGTCCTGCAAACCCGGATCGGCCAGGGGCAAAAGAGGAGCGGCCACCACCAGCAGGCCCAACAGCAGAAGGGGTAGTCCCATGAGCCAAAGCGCCCTGTTGCCGGACCGGCGAATGCTCCATGTTCCGACCTCGGAGACCTCGGCGGAACGGACTCTTCGCAGCATCACGATCCCTGCTCCCGGATACGGGGATCGATAATCCCATACAGCAGATCCACTGTGAGGTTGATCACCACGAAGGTGATCGCCCCCACTATCACGATGGCCTGCACCAGAGTGAAGTCCCGGAACTGGACGGCCTGGGTGGCCAGAGTGCCGAGCCCGGGCCAGGCGAACACGAATTCCACGGTGACGGCGCCTGACAGGAGCGTGCCGGCTTGAAGTCCCATGATGGTCACCACCGGCAGGGCGGCGTTGCGGATGGCGTGAGTGAACACCACCGTGCGTTCCTTGAGTCCCCGGGCCCGGGCGGAGGTGATGTAGGTCTCCTCAAGCACCTCACTCAGGCTGGACCGCGTCAAGCGGGCGATCCGTGCCATGGGGAGCACCGACAGAGTCACCGCCGGCAGCACCAGATGCTGCCAGGTCCCCGACTGTCCCGCCGGCAGCCATCCCCAAGCCACGGCAAACAGGAGAATGAACATCAGGCCCAACCAAAAGAGAGGGATGGACTGACCGAACAATGCCACGAACACAGAAATCCGGTCCCATGCCCTTCCCTCCTTGAGCGCCGCCACAATCCCCAGGGGAAGGCCGATCAGGGTGGCTATCAGCATCCCCGCCACTGTCAGCTGAATGGTGGCTGGAAAGCGCCCCAGGATCAACTCCCAGTTGGAACGGCTGTACCGCAATGAGTCTCCCAGGTCGAAGGTTGCCAGCTGTCCCAGGTAGTTCCCGAACTGGACAGGCAGCGGCTTGTCCAACCCCAGTTCTATCTGCTTCTCCAGCACCTGCTCCTCGGTGGCGAACTCCCCGAGGATGTTCCGGGCCGGATCACCGGCGGTCCGCGCCAGGAAGAAGGCCAGACTGAGGGCGATGAGCAGGGTGATCACCGCTCCAACCAACTTGGGCGCCATAAATCGCACAAAGGTCATGGCGAGTCCGGCCCTTCTCTCCGGCCGTTCGGGCTGTCGAGGGCCGACCGATCCCAGTCCTTGCCGGGAATGGCGGCTATCAGTTGACGGGTGTACGGATGCGTCGGCGAGGCCAGCAAGGCCTCGGTCTGCCCCTCCTCGACGACCCTGCCGTCCTTCATGACATACACCCGGTCACAGAGATTGCGGACCACGCTCAGGTCATGGCTGATGAGGAGCACGGAGATCTTCTCGGATTCCCGCAGTTGGAGCAGCAGGTTGAGGATCTGAGCCTGCACCGAAACATCCAGTGCCGAAGTGGGCTCGTCGGCAACCAGCAGCGACGGCCGAAGAAAAAGGGCCCGGGCTATCGAGACCCGCTGGGCCTGCCCCCCGCTCAACTCGTGAGGTAGGTGATCCAGAAGGTCTTCGGTCATGCCCACCTTGGCCAGAAGTTCGGCTTCGGTGATCCATGTGGTGCGGCCCGGATGAAGAGAACGCAATTCGGAGAGGCCCTTGCGCACGGTTTGTCGCGGATCAAGCGAACCATGGGGATCCTGGAACACCACCTGGATCCGGGACCGCAGACGCCGCATCCTGTTGCGGGGAATACCGATGATCTCCTCACCTTCCAGGCTTATCCTGCCATCGGTGATCCTGCCCAAAAGGGCAGTGGCCAAGGCCAGGGTGGTCTTGCCCGAGCCGGACTCTCCCACCAAACCGACTATCTCACCGGCTTCGATGCAAAGGGAGACACCGTCAACTGCCACCACGTCAGGTCTCTTGCCGATACCCCGTTCCGAGAAGACCACCCGGAGGTCTTCGATTTGGAGAACCGGCGGGGAATTGGTCATATGCGTTCTTTGATCAGAAGCCAGGATCGCCGGCGTAACCGGAAAACCGCGGAACGACCTCTGCGCCGATGCGCTCGATGGATTCCAGGGTCTCCTCCAATGTGGGACCGGGGAAATGGCGCAGTCGCAGTATGATCTCCTCCGGCCCGACCAGTTCGATCCATTGCGGAAGTGTTTCCAGCCAGTGTTCCAAGGATCCGCACAGCACGCGGTTGGTCAACACGTGCTCCACGGTCAAGTCGGCCGGACTGGATAGGTCGGCGAACCAGGGTTCGTACTTGGGGTGATAACTGTTGCCCCGCTCCATGTACACCCGGTGGTAGCCGAGCACGTACTCTCCGTAAGTTTCGATCGCAGCCTGATCGGTGTCTCCCAGCCAGGCTTCCCGGAGCATCACGATCCGGGGTTCTTTACCCACTCTTTCGCACTCCTCCCTGTACATCTGCGCCAGGTCGGCCAGCCAGTAGATGTTGCGAATCGGCCCGGTGATCCACCCGTCGGCGTACCGGGCGGCCCTCCTTACCCCGCCCGGGGACCATGCGCCGGCGAAGACCTCCAGTTCGACATCTGCCACTGCCTCGTCCCGGATGGGAGTCCTACCGCGATAGGGACCGTCCAGCAACACTTCCCGGCCGTCCAGATAGGCGTTGATCGCTTGTAAGCCCTGCTCCATGCGCGCCGCTCTCTGGCCATGATCCACACCCATTATCTGGAAGTCCCCCTCCATATAACCGGCGCCTACGCATAACCGGAACCGGCCGGGATGGAGTAAAGCCAGCATGGTGGCGTCCTGTACTACCTCCACAGGATGGTGCAAGGGCAGCACCACCAAGCCGGCGGAGAACATTATCCCCTCCACTTGCCCCAGGCCATAGGCAGAAAGAAGCATGGGGTTGTGGGAGTAGGAAGTGGCCCCGGAACTGCGCCGCTCGCCGGTGTACACACAATGGAACCCGGCTGCCGACGCCGCCGCGGATTCCTGCAGGAAACCGTCGAGGTCGTAACGCCGCCGCCCGTTTTGGATTATCTGGTTGGGAGGTGCGATGCTGAAGCGAATAGATGTGTCCGGGACGCCTTGGGACATAGAGTAACCCTCTGCTGCCCAAGTCCCCGGAGTCCCACCTATCTTGGGGTTAGCAATCGAAAGGAGCTCGAGGTTGGAATACCAGGATTATGACGCGATAGGACTGGCGGAGTTGGTGCGTAGTGGAGAGACAACTCCCGCCGAGTTGCTGGACACCGCCATTGAGCGGATCGAGACGCTGAATCCGGTGATCAACGCAGTGAACCGCAAGATGTACGACGAGGCCCGGGCTTCGATCGAACGGGGCCTTCCCGACGGACCCTTCACCGGGGTTCCCTTTCTGCTCAAGGATCTCCGGGCGGCTTATGAGGGGGTTCCCACCACGGCGGGCAGCGCGTTTTTTGCGGACAAGGTGGCGCCGCATGACAGTGAACTGGTGAGCCGCTACCGGAATGCGGGGCTGGTGATCGCCGGCAAGACCAACACCCCCGAGTTCGGAGGAGCGCCCACCACCGAACCCAGCCTATTCGGCCCCACCCGCAACCCCTGGAACCTCGAACATTCCAGCGGCGGCTCGAGCGGCGGCTCTGCGGCGGCGGTGGCTGCGGGAATCGTCCCAGCCGCTCATGGAAGTGACGGAGGCGGGTCGCTGCGCATTCCGGCGGGGTGCTGTGGAGTGTTCAGTCTCAAACCCACCCGAGGGCGGAACCCGGCCGGACCCGAGTTCGGCGAAGCCTGGAACGGACTGAGCGCCGAGCACGTTATAAGCCGCACCGTCCGGGACAACGCGGCGCTCTTGGACGCCACCGCCGGCCCTTCTCCGGGCGATCCATATTCAGTGCCGCCACCCGAGTATTCGTTTCTGGCCTCAACCGGACGTCCTCCCGGACCGCTTTCAGTAGCCCTCACCACTTCCACCGCGGCGGGATCTGCCCATCGAGACTGCGTGGAAGCGGTGGAAAAGACCGCCGACCTGCTGGAGGAACTGGGTCACAAGGTCACCGAGGACAGTCCGGAATGGGACCGTCCCACGGTGGGCGCCGCCTTCCGATTGTTAATTGCCGCCAATGTCATGGCGGGAATCGAAGAATATGCCGAGCAGAAGGGCCGACGCCCACATGATGACGAATTGGAGAACGTCA